>NZ_MUEZ01000002.1:0-254695 GCF_001996015.1 Salinivibrio sp. ML198 | reverse complement strand
CCGACCTACGCACAGGCAGCGTAGGTGACACAAGCCCCAGCACTATGTTGGATAGGAGACATTGCCAACGGGCGCCTGTCACGATCGAGGTTAATCGTTGGCGCCGATGTCGGAGGCGCGCAGTCCGCTTGGGTAATAGATGGGGGACATTGCACTGGCGCTTGTCCGACCTACGCATAGGCAGCGTAGGTGACACAAGCGCCGGTACGGTGTTGGATAGATAAAAACTGTCAACGGGCGCCTGGCTCGATTGGCGCTTATATCAAACGATGTAAATGCACCATGCTAGTCTTGATGTTGTGACTTATTAAACAATGAATATGTTGTAATTCCTTAAATGACAACTAATATGTTGTATATAGACTATAGTACAACATTAAAGTTGTTTGAGGGTGTGATGGTGTCACTAAAAGATATAGCGCGTGCATTGCAAGCGCGTCGCAAGTCACTTGGGCTAGAGCAGTCTGACATGTACATGCGTATTGGCATGAAACAACAGCAGTACCAGCGAGTAGAGGCGGGGAGTGATGTCCGGCTATCGACTTTGCTGCGTGTGCTCGAAGGGCTCGACCTGACATTAACGCTTACGCCCAAAACGTCTCAGACGATCGATGAGCCGGTAAACCTCGGTCGTTATAAAGATGATGATAACGACGATCTCGACTTTTGGTTAGGGACGGAGCACAGCGATGACCAAAACCAGTGAAAAGGTTGAGGGACTAAACATTCAACTGCATGGCGTTGACGTAGCGATTGTCACCCACTACGCGGGTGGGAAGAATATTCTCACGTTTAATCCGGCGTTTATCGCCACCTCTCAGCATGAGCGTTTAACCTTTTCGTTGAGGCAACGTCGCGATTCGCAATACTTACGCACACCACAAATTCGCACGGACAAACTGCCGCCAGTGCTCTCCAACTTGCTCCCAGAAGGCGCATTAAGAGATGTCGTGTCAAAGGCGTTACAGTGTCATACAAACAATGAATTCGCGATACTGGCATACATGGGTAAAAACCTGCCCGGTGCTATTGTGGCGACGCCAATTAAAGCTGGAGAGTTACCGCGTTGGGCATTGGCGCAAAGGCTTTCAACCGCGCCGCAGCAGATTGATGTTAAGCATGCTGATAGCAAATTCTCATTAGCCGGCGTACAAATGAAGTTTTCTTCATCGCACTGTGATGGGCGATACCATATTGATCACGACGCCAATGAAGACTCATGGATCATAAAAACGCCCTCAACCGTGCATAAAGGGGTGCCTCTCAACGAGTTCACATGTATGACGCTCGCTGAGCAGGTCGGTGCCGTGGTTCCCGAAAGACGTTTGATTAATGTGGCTGAGTTAGAGGGTTTACCCAATATTCAGCTGCCAAATGAGCCTCTTGCGTATGGCATACAACGCTTTGATCGCGGAGCCGACGGCCGAATACATGCGGAGGATTTTGCACAGGTATTTGGCTTATATCCTTCAGATAAATATCAAAAAGTGAACTATGAGCAGTTGGGAAAAGTGTTATATCGTGAGAGCGCTAATGGACGAGAAGACATACAGCAAATGGCACGCAGGTCGCTGATTAATATCTTGCTCGGGAACGGCGATGCGCACTTAAAAAATTGGACGATCTGTTACCCCGACCGCATGTTGCCGCGTTTAGCACCGCTTTATGATGTGGTCTTTACGCAGCCTTATATTGAATATGACAACATTGCGTTGAAAATGGCGAAAAGCAAGCGTTGGTATGATATTGGTTTGAGCCATTTCGAACGCTGGTCGCAAGATGTGGGTGTGCCGTGGCAAATGATCAAACCGCACCTATTGGATACGATCAACCTGGCGCGAAATATGTGGCCAAATCAACTTAAGCAATTACCGATGTTAACGGAGCACAAAGCGATGCTACGTGATCATTGGAAAGCCCTGCACGAGGACTTCACCATCGGTTCATGATCCAGCCAAACCGGGCGCTAAATCGGCGCCTTCTTACCCTTATTTTTTGGCTATTTAAAAATAAACAACAAATACAGATAGTTACGGAATCCCCTTTTAAACAAGGGTAAAAGGCCATTTTTATCCTAACAGCCTGTTGTCACTGACGATTATTAAGCTATTCTATTGTTCACTGCCGCATAGGCAGCTTAGAAAGCCCAGGAGAAGGGCCGCGAGTTCACCGACTTGTTCACTGCCGCATAGGCAGCTTAGAAATGCGGCTTGCGGTCGTCGGTCAACTTGGCCGTGTTCACTGCCGCATAGGCAGCTTAGAAATGTGGCCGCTGTGTGGTCGCAATGACTTGGATGTTCACTGCCGCATAGGCAGCTTAGAAAAACCCGCTGCGCGTATCGGCCACCACTGCGCCGTTCACTGCCGCATAGGCAGCTTAGAAATTCGGCGACATTACGCGGCGGGACGACTTAAAGTTCACTGCCGCATAGGCAGCTTAGAAAATTCGAAAAGCTGCTGATCTGTTTTACCCTGCGTTCACTGCCGCATAGGCAGCTTAGAAAAGACAAAGACAAAAAAGTATCGGCGCGTTGTTGTTCACTGCCGCATAGGCAGCTTAGAAACAGATGAAAAAACGGGGAGGCTTGCCTCCCCTGTTCACTGCCGCATAGGCAGCTTAGAAAATGATGAACAAAATCGCAATGCGCATCAGCGCGTTCACTGCCGCATAGGCAGCTTAGAAAGCGAACATGGTGGTGCCGGTGCCGCAGCTGCATGTTCACTGCCGCATAGGCAGCTTAGAAACCGATTAAAAGAGCCCATGTAACGCATCAATTGTTCACTGCCGCATAGGCAGCGTAGGTGACACAAGCCCCAGCACTATGTTGGATAGGGGACATTGCCAACGGGCGCCTGTCACGATCGAGGTTAATCGTTGGCGCCGATGTCGGAGGCGCGCAGTCCGCTTGGGTAATAGATGGCTGACATTTCACTGGCGCTTGTCCGACCTACGCATAGGCAGCTTAGAAACTGCGGATCTGCATCCACCAAAATCACATCTGGTTCACTGCCGCATAGGCAGCTTAGAAAACTTGCGCTAATGTCGTGTTATCCCAACTGGATGTTCACTGCCGCATAGGCAGCTTAGAAAATATGCTCGTTGGGCGAGTAGCGGCCATAGTTGTTCACTGCCGCATAGGCAGCTTAGAAAATGATGTACACCGCGCCCTGACATTCCGTGGTGTTCACTGCCGCATAGGCAGCTTAGAAATGTCTCGCTCGGTGATGGGGGTAGCGAATTACGTTCACTGCCGCACAGGCAGCTTAGAAATTCAGTCGCAGCGTAGTACCGTGTGATGTTCGGTTCACTGCCGCACAGGCAGCGTAGGTGACACAAGCCCCAACACTATGTTGGATAGCGGACATTGCCAACGGGCGCCTGTCACGATCGAGGTTAATCGTTGGCCTTAATGTCGGAGGCGCGCAGTCCGCTTGGGTAATACATGACAGACATCGCACTGGCGCTTGTCCGACCTACACACCATTTTAATATCGGCGGTGCCATTGGCGTACATTGGTTATCGGAATAGCCACTTTTGGCCCGATAATACCATTGGCGTAGGTGACACAAGCCCCAGCACGGTGTTGGATAGATGCACATTGCCGACGGGCGCCTGTCACGATCGAGGTTAATCGTTGGCCTCAATGTCGGAGGCGCCAGTTGCACTGCGCGCGGTGCAAATCACACCTAGCTTGTACGATCGAGTTAGCGCTTCTCCGACATACGCACAGGCAGCTTAGAAAGGATTGAATGAGAAGTCTTATGTGTGCTGCTATATACCTAACGTTGTTCGGCTGAATCAATATGAGTCAAAAAGTTGGGAGTCACTTACAAAAAGCGCTATATTCATTATTCATATTTATGAATAAGTGCGATAATTATGGCAACAACAAGTTTAAGCTTAGGGGAGCACTGGGAAGTGTTTATTAAAAACGAGGTAGCAAGTGGCCGGTACGGCTCTGCTAGCGAGGTTGTTCGTGATGCATTACGCACGCTTGAGGAACGCAAAACCAAACTGGATGTGTTGCGCGCACATCTTGATGAGGGGGCTCAACAGGCAGCCAGTGATACGTTTGTCGATGACTTTTCAATGGATGAACTGATTAACGACTTGGACACAGAATCTTGACGGCGAGCCAAACAAAAAAGCAGGTTCGTATTACGCCCAGAGCACGTGATGATCTTAAAAATATTGGTCGTTACACTGAGCGTAAATGGGGAAAAGCACAGCGTAACACTTATTTAAAGCGCCTAGCTACGCGGTTTAACTGGCTAGCAGAGAACCCGCAACTAGGCCAGCATAGAACAGACATTGAAGACGGATACTATTGCTTTCCTGAAGGACAACATCTTGTCTTTTATCTTATCCGACGCCATGCAATTGATATCATTGGTGTTCCTCATAAAGAAATGGACATTATTAACCATTTCACTATTGGTTAGTGCGCACATTGTGATTGATAACTACTGACATACGCACTACTAATGCGATCTTCCTTCAAATTCTTTGCTATGTTCACTGCCGCACAGGCAGCTTAGATACTGAAATAGTTGTTTTTTTTGATGCCAGTTCATTGTTAGTGGTCGTGGCATCGAGGAATTAGGGGATGGTTAAAGGTCAATAAAAGCGTATGACTAGTAATGACCATATACGTCAATTTAACGCATGTTTATAGCCAAAGTTAAGCTTGCAATTGCATGCTTTTGCATAGCTAAGCAGGGTTTTAAGGGTTGGATTACCTTTCCCTTTTTCAAGTCGAGAAATATTGCCTTCTTTCGTCCCCATACGTTCTGCAACCTGCTGTTGAGTTAGCCCGGCCTGCTTACGCATACTGAGTAACATATCGATCAACTCAAACTCAGGCGTCAATTCATCGTATGCTTGTTTCACGTCTGGGTTTTGCAATGCTTTCGCTTTTAGTGCTTGTAGGCTATTCACTTTTCACCTCTTTCATACGCCCTGTTGCCAATGCTAAGTCGTTCTTTGGTGTCTTTTGGCTTTTCTTCACAAATGCATGAAGGACATAGATGTTGGGGCCGTCTAAATAGCAGAATAGACTGCGTCCGATCCCTTCTTTTGCTTTGGCACGAATTTCAAACAGGCCGTTACCTATTGATTCTGTGTGAGGAGGACCTAAGTTTGCGCCATGTTTTTCTATTAGTTAAAGCAGCTTGAGCATTCGCGCTTGAATCTTAGGAGGCATGTTGAGAATGCTCTCTTCCACGCCTGGGTAAAAAACAATGTTCCAGTTCATCTTTTACTTCTTTTTATCATATATGATAAGTTTTTGTGGGTCAAAATCCACTTATCATACCGAGTAATCTCGAGCAATCTTGGCTGATTAGTGTTATCTGGTTCGCATAACAATCGCACAGACAGCAGAATGCGATCTTCCTTCAAACCCTAAACTGTGCCTTGTTTCACGGGCATGCATTGCTATTTTTGTTACCTTTCTTGCGCTTGTGAGTGATCTGTTTTGTCACTCGGGACAACCACGAAAGGGACACCCATGGACGATCTCTCGCCCTCGGATCTTAAAACCATCCTTCATTCCAAACGCGCCAATATGTACTACCTCGAGCATTGCCGTGTGATGCAAAAAGATGGGCGTGTGTTGTACTTGGCGGAGGCGAAACGCGAAAACCTTTACTTTAATATCCCCATTGCCAATACCACGGTGTTGTTGCTCGGGACTGGCACATCAATCACTCAAGCGGCGATGCGTATGCTCTCGCAAGCGGGCGTGCTGGTTGGCTTCTGCGGAGGTGGCGGTACACCACTGCATATGGCAACTGAGGTTGAGTGGTTTACACCGCAAAGCGAGTATCGACCTACTGAATATCTGCAAGGGTGGTTGTCATTTTGGTTTGATGATCAAAAGCGATTGGACGCTGCGCGAACTTTTCAGCTGGCACGCCTGAGTTACTTAAAGCAGGTCTGGCAAGCGAGCCGTGAGCTCAAGCTTGAAGGGTTTGATGTGGCCGAATTGGCCGGCGCACTCGATACCTTTGTGGAGCGAACTGACAAAGCCAACAAGCCGGCTGATTTATTGCTTACCGAAGCGCAGCTCACCAAAGCGCTTTACAAACACGCGGCGAACCGTACTCAAAAAAACGGTTTTAAACGTCAGCATGAGGCGGACGATCTCGCCAACCGCTTTTTAAATCATGGCAATTACTTAGCCTATGGCTTGGCGGCGAGTTGTTTATGGGTGCTTGGGATCCCGCACGGATTTGCGGTGATGCATGGCAAAACCCGTCGCGGCGCGCTGGTGTTTGATGCCGCGGACTTAATCAAAGATGCCATCGTGCTGCCTTGGGCGTTTATATGCGCTAAAGAAAACGCCACCGAACAAGAGTTTCGCCAGCAAGTTCTGCAAGCCTTTATTGAACACAAAGCGATGGACTTTATGTTCAACACCATCAAAGCCATTGCGCTGCAAAACGACTCCGACGATGAGATGACGGAGCCGCAACGATGATGGTGACCTTTATTTCTCAGTGCGAGAAAAAGGCACTGAAGAAAACTCGCCGCGTGCTTGATGCCTTTGCTAACCGAATTGGTGATAACACCTGGCAAACACTGATCACCGAAGATGGCTTAAACACGGTGCGAAAACTGCTGAGCAAAACCGCCAGCCGCAGCACCGCGGTCAGTTGTCATTGGGTTCGTTCGAGAACCCACAGCCAACTCGTGTGGATTGTGGGTAATCGCCGCAAATTTAACTTAGAAGGCAATGTGCCGGTTAATCGCACTGAGTTGGACCTTAGCCACAAAGAATGGGAGCAGGGCTGGCAGCTTAATGAGGTGATTGTGCTGGCAACGGCCATGGCGGGATTGTTTCATGATTTTGGGAAAGCCAATGCGTTGTTTCAGCAAAAGCTTCGCGGCCAAACAGTACACCAAGGTGAACCGTATCGCCATGAGTGGGTGTCGTTGCGTTTATTCGAGGCGTTTGTCAAAGGCAAGGCGGATCAGCAATGGCTTGATGAACTTAGTGAGCTTACGCCTGAAACCGCCGTCGAGCATGAAGCTGCGCTACTGGCGCGACTGTTTACCGAAACGGACGGCTATCAACCTGTCTTTGATGACTTATCGCCATTTGCACGTATCGTGGCTTGGCTTATTGTCTCGCATCATCGGTTGCCCGTGAACTATGATGTCGACAAGGCTCCAGTTGAACTCTCGCAAATCGACCAATGGCTTCGCCGTTGCTTTGGTAGTCACTGGAATGCGCCCAACGCGCTCAACCTTGGTAAATATGACCCGCCAGCACTTGCCAATAACTGGCGTTTTCCCGATGGCACGCCGTTTTTAAGCCAGCCTTGGCAACAAAAAGCGCGCCAATTGGCCCAGCGTGCCCGCCAATATCCATGGCACTCTCATGGACAAATTAATTGGTTATCACAGCGGTTTGTCAGCCATATGGCACGTCTATCATTAATGCTAGCGGATCATTATTACTCGTCACTGCCACTGGAGAAATCCAAGCCCAAATGGCGCGATCGCCATTACGCACCGATTGCTAACACAGACCTGTCTCAAGGCAAATGCAAAAACGCGCCGCCTAAACAACAGTTAGATGAGCACAATATCGGTGTAGCCATTAATGCGAGACGCTTTGCAGAGAATTTACCCTCACTTAAATGGACATTACCAGCGATTGCTCAACACCGCCGTTTTAGCCAAGGCGCCGAACAAGAAAAGTATCGCTGGCAAGATATCGCTTATCGGAAAACCAAAACTATAGCTACTCAGTCGGAAACACAGGGATTTTTCGGCATTAATATGGCGTCGACAGGTTGCGGGAAAACCATCGCCAACGCGCGCATTATGTATGCGTTATCGGACCCTTGGCAGGGATGCCGTTTCTCGGTGGCGCTGGGGCTGAGAACACTCACCTTGCAAACCGGCGATGCGTATCGCGACTTGCTAAAACTTGGCGATGACGAGTTGGGCGTCCTCGTTGGTTCGCAAGCGATCCAGCGCTTACACGAGGCGCAAAATACGTCACATCAGTCTTCCGGTGGCAGTGAGTCTACCGAAGACTTTCTTGAAAAACTGTTTATTAGCTACGAAGGGCAAATATACGATGGCCGGTTGAAACACTGGCTAAGTAGTCAGCCTAAGCTGGAGAAATTGGTCAGTGCGCCGGTATTGGTGAGCACGATTGATCATCTGATGCCCGCCACTGAAAGCCTGCGCGGCGGCCATCAAATTGCGCCCATGTTGCGTTTGCTCAGTACCGACTTAGTGCTTGATGAGCCCGATGATTTTGGTCTTGAAGACTTACCGGCGCTGTGCCGCTTGGTAAATTGGGCAGGCATGTTGGGGTCACGGGTGCTGCTCTCATCGGCGACCTTGCCGCCTTCGTTAGTAAAAAGCTTGTTTGATGCCTATCGTGCGGGCAGGGCGCAGTTTAATCATGCCCAGTTTGGTGACAGCGCGACGACAAACGGCGCTGACGGTGCGCCTGTGATTTGCGGCTGGTTTGATGAATTTACCAGCGAGATCCAAACGGTGACGAGCAAAACCGATTACGTGACTTACCACCGTGAATTTGTCGCCAAGCGCGTTAAGCGATTAGAGGGCGAGCAACAGGTGCTACGCAAAGGGAAGACGGTAGACACCTCCGCGATTACCTCTTTAGTAGTCCCCCCAACACCCAGCGAACCTAACCTCGATTTTGGGCCGCTAGCGCAACTTATCCATACCCATATTCATCAGCTGCACCATGCGCATCATCAAAGCCATGCATCCGGCAAAACAGTGTCGGTAGGTGTGGTGCGCATGGCCAATATTAACCCCATGGTGGCGCTGACTCGGGCGCTGGTACAAATCTCGCCGGAACCGGATCATGCGCTCTTTATTTGTCCGTACCACTCCCAGTTTCCGCTGGCATTACGTTCTTATCGAGAAAGTCGTCTCGATGCGGCGTTAAATCGCCATGATGAAGCGGCGATTTTCGAGCAGCCAGAGATTCGCGATGCCATTTCGAACAGTGATGCCAAACATCTGATATTTGTGGTGGTGGGTACCGCAGTGGTGGAAGTTGGGCGTGATCACGATTACGACTGGGCCATTGCTGAACCGAGTTCAATGCGTGCCTTAATTCAGTTGGCGGGGCGGGTACAACGTCACCGTCAGCAACCGCCGACAAGCGCCAATATTCATGTGCTCGATCAGAATGTCCGTGCGCTAAAAGGCAAGCATCCCGCTTATTGTAAGCCAGGCTTTGAAAGCGCTGCTATCCCGCTTGAAAAAGGTTACAAGGTCACGCTTGATGAAGGGCTGACTGCCATTTCCGCCACGCCGCGTATTCAGGAAATCCCCAAGCTGGAAAAATCTGCCTTTATATTTGCTTCGTCGGCAAAAAGAGCGGCCAAGCCGGTGAGCCACTGGGGCGTGCAGGAGCACCGTGCGTTGCGCTTTACGTTAGAAATCACGGGCGGGGAAAAGCATCAGCCTGATTTTTTCCGAACCGGTAAGGAAGCCGAGCTTTGGTGGAATGAAACACTGATCAGTCAAGCTGCTGGACTACGTTACCCCGGTAAACATGCTAGCTGGAGCGGCGAACTGATCCGGCGCACTCCGTTTCGTCACAGCCAGCCCCAAGAAAGCTTTGTGCTGGCTTATAACGACGATGACACGCTGGCTTGGCAGCAGTTAGATACCTCACGTTATCCCTACCAATACGCCGATCACTCATATCGCTTTAAACCCGTCGAGATATCGCTAGCAGCCGGTTGCCATTGGTGGTTTGACGTTGATCCGGAAGCTGTTTATCAGCACTTTGCTGACCAAATGGGATGGTCGATTAAAAAAGCGAGCCAGCATTTGGGCGAAATACGCCTCGCGGCTGAGCGGGAAAGCCAAAACATCACTTGGTGTTGGCACCCACAGCTGGGTGCTTATCGGGAGTAAAAAATTTAATGGAACAAATAGGATAAAAGGAAGCGCTTATGGAACACAGACTATACGATGCGCTGCTGGCATATATTGAACAGCGCAAACAGGCGAAGCTTGAGCCTTTGCAAAAGGCGCGTGATAAGGCCCTAAAAGCCGCCGCCAGCCAAGAGCAAGAGGCGATCGCCAATGCCGATTACGCAGAGAAAGCTGCTCCGATCGAAGCGAAGTTTGAGCCAATTCATTGGATCACAGACGCTGCGACGCGAGCCAAGCAAATCAGCCTCGCCACGCATTGCCCTAAATTTACTCACGGCGATGCTAAAGCAACTAGTATGCTTGTCACTGAGGTCGATAAGAGTGAGTCTCGCTACCTTACTAGCTATTCGCTGACCGATAAAGCCATTGATGCGGATTGCAATGCGGCTGTGTTGGATGTGGCGCGTTTTTTAAAAGTCACTGTGGAAGGTGAGTCGCTTATTTCGCAGTTGCAAGCCGGCCATATCAACGCGCTTAAGCCACTCATTGATGACGCTACCTTGCTAGAGACTTGGCGTGCGGGATTTTCACTTGCTTTGAATGATCAGACGTTGTCAGCCCATAATTTAACTAAGCAAACCTACTTTCCGGTGAATGAAGGTGAGTACCTCCTGCTGTGTCCGCTATATTCATCCAGCCTTGCGCACGCACTGTATAACAAGGTGCGTGCGACACGGTTTGGGGAGAAAGTTAAAGCGATTCGTGAGGCAAAGAACAAACAGTATTATCATCCGGAGAGATGGGAAATTTTTCCGCACACTGTTAAACAAGCTTTTGGCGGAACAAATAAACAGAACATCTCACTCTTAAATAGTAATCGCCAAGGCGAGGGATTTTTACTCAATGCCGCCCCGCCAAGCTATCAGCAGCAGCCGGAGGATCCGAGCAAGCAAACCAGCATCTTTAATCTCCGTTTAGCCTACCAAGCCAGTCATTTGCTTCACGACTTTCGCGCCTTTCTGGCAAGCCTTACCGAACGGGATCGTAACTTTGCCACCCGTTATCGGCGTGATCATGACTTTATTCTGCCACTCACTGACTTGGTGTTTGACTATGCCGCGCGGGTTCAGCAGCAAGTTCCAGCCGGTTGGAGTCAAGGCACTGATGATCAAGCATGCCGACTAAAACGTGAACATGCAATTTGGCTGGATGTGCACAACCCCGACGATCAATTTCAGCGAGAGCGTGACGCACAAGCGTGGCTGGACACTGTTGCCTCTGATTTTGCCGCTTGGTTACTGCGCCAGCTTGAGGACAAACAACACTACCTGCTTGGTGATACGGAGTTCAATTACATCCGCAAAGTGTTCCTAACCCAACTCAAAGCGTTTGAGCGCGACACGCCTCAATTTGAGGAGAACCGATAATGGCACAGTATTTATTGCTTAAGCACATTGAGGTGCAAAACGCGAATGCGGTCGCAGGGCTGACTTATGGTTTTCCGGCGATCACGCACTTTCTTGGCTTTGCCCATGCGCTATCACGTCAACTCCCTGATGCCTTGGGGTTGCGATTAGGTGGCGTGACCGTGGTTAGCCATAAAAACAATGTTCATGTGCGGCAGCCCACAGGGTGGGGCGACTATGTTTTTGCCTTAACCCGCAATCCGGTCACCGCCAAAGGAGAAACAGCGCCGATCAATGAAGAAGGACGCATGAACATGCAAGTCTCTTTGCTGATCGAGGTTGAGGGACTGATTGCTGGTGATAAAGCCGCGGCAGCACAGTTGATCGCGGAAGTGAAAGATTTGGCGCCTCAGCGACGGCTCGCGGGTGGGCAAATCTTAACCATTGGCGAGGTTGATTTGCTCGCGGATGCAAGCATGCAGAAAAAAGCGTTGCGCCGCCTCATGCCGGGCTTTGTCCTTTGCGACCGACATGATTATCTCGCCCAGCATCATCAACAGCTATTGCAACACAATGCGCAGGCCAGCTTGTTTGATGCGTGGTGTGAGTTTGCCATGTTGTCGTACCACGCTGTCGCCGATGATGAACACGTGCCTGACGACGATAACCAACCGATTCCGGCGCAATGGCAACGCGAGTCCAAACCTAAGCCAGGATATTTGGTGCCGATCATGACGGGCTACCGCGCGATTTCCCCGTGTTATGCCGCAGGTGAGGTCGCCAATGTGCGCGATCCGGAGGTACCGGTAAGCTTTGTGGAAGCGGCATACAGCGTAGGTGAGTGGCGCAGCGTCCACCGCCTTAAGGATATCGACGACGCATGCTGGCGTTATCACGGTGAGCATCCTTGGTATCTTGCCCGTGTGACGACAGCGACGCATGCCGAACCCATTGAACCTGACGTTGTGCCCACAACCGATGACGACACTGACTTTGACCCCGACTTTTTGTAATTAAGGAGATTTCATCATGGCTGATAAAAAACTGACTAACCCTTCCGTGTTTGCTTTTGAGGCGAAACTTTTACCTTCCGATGCACTAATGTATGCGGGTAATTGGGAAAAAGGCGATTGGCAACCCATTCAAGTGGGAGAGAAATCGGTGCGAGGCACGATTTCGAACCGCTTACAAGCGCCTACCGCCAATGATCCCACCAAGCTGGATGCGGAAGTATCTAAACCAAACCTACAAACGGTCGATATTGCGGCACTGCCGCATGATACTGATACGCTCAAAGTGGCTTTTTCGCTGCGTGTGCTCAGCGGGCTGCATGTGCCGTCAACCTGTAACAATCCAGACTATCAGCAAGCACTGGCTGATAAAGTGCGTGACTATCAATCAGAAACCGGTTTTAAAGAGCTGGCGCAACGTTACGCGCACAACATTGCCAATGGGCGTTTTTTGTGGCGCAACCGTGTCGGTGCCGAGCAAGTCAAGGTGGTGGTCATCGCAGGCGAGAAGCAATTTAGCTTTGATAGCTACGAATTTAGCTTGCATGATTTTGACGCGCACCCAGATGTCACTGCGCTAGCAGAGGTGATCCAATATGGCCTGACAGAAGCGCATGCACTTATTCATGTTGAAGCCTACTGCCAACTGGGCGAAGGGCAAGCGGTCTACCCCTCTCAAGAGCTGGTGATGGGCGGTGGTAAAGGCGATAAAAGCAAGTTCTTATATCAATTAGATGGCCAAGCCGCGATGCACTCACAAAAAATCGGCAACGCGCTGCGCACCATTGACACCTGGCACCCCGCCTATGACGAAGTGGGTGCAATTGCCATTGAACCTTATGGCTCAGTGACTAACCGCGGGGCGGCGTATCGTCAGCCAAAAGAAAAGAACGACTTTTACAACTTGCTCGATGGATGGATGTTAAAAGACAAAACCCCAACGCTCGAGCAGCAGCATTACATTATGGCGATGCTGATCCGCGGCGGCGTGTTTGGCAAGGGTGATAAAAAATAGGTGACGGGAATGAACTACTATCAAGAGGTTACTTTATTGCCAGATGTAGAGATCGCAGTAGGCTTTCTCTGGCACAAGGTGTTTCAGCAAGTGCACATTGCCTTAGCGGAAAACAAAATCGGACCGAATCAATCGGCCATTGCGGTGGGGTTTCCGGATTACCGCCAAGGTGATTTTCCACTCGGCCATCGGTTGCGCCTGTTTGCGCAAACTGAGGTGGCATTTGAGCAGCTTAATATTCCGCGATGGCTGTCACGCCTGACCGATTACGTGCATATCAAAGCCGTTAAGCCGGTGCCAGACGGGGTGCAAGACTATGCCTACTTTAAACGCTGGAACTACAAATCGCCGCAGCGACTGTATAAAAATGTCGATCGGCGTGCGGCCGCGATTGCCAGCAAAAATGGTTACGATGAGGAGGAAGTAAAGCGTCGTTTGTTGGCAAACATTAAAACGGACGACAAACGCTGGTCCCTGCCTTTTATTCAAGTGACCAGCCTGTCGAGCCAAAAACGAGCGGGGCAGCCAAATACCGAGTTCGCCTTGTATATCGAGCGGGAACTCACCAAACAGCCGCCCAATAATGGCCAACCATTCACCTGTTATGGGTTAAGCAGACGAGAGCCCGACCAGCAATGTGCGGTGCCGTGTTTTTGAGGGGGCAACCCCTCTTTACCCCTTCTTTTTGGCTCTTTAAAAATATACGGGAAATACAGTCAGTTACAGCAGGTGCTTTTTAACAAGGGTAAAAGACGATTTTTATCCTAACAGCCTGTTGTACCTGACGATTGTTAGGTTATTCTATTGTTCACTGCCGCACAGGCAGCTTAGAAAGAAATCCTGGAGTTACAATTTTTGGTTACTGTGTTCACTGCCGCACAGGCAGCTTAGAAATGTTCGTCATCGTGCACACCTGCGGTCTTACGGTTCACTGCCGCACAGGCAGCTTAGAAAGTGCTGTGTGTGCATCACGCCGGTTTCTTTCTGTTCACTGCCGCACAGGCAGCTTAGAAAACTTGGCCAGCGGGGCCAGGTTGGTGCCCTCCGTTCACTGCCGCACAGGCAGCTTAGAAATATGAAATAGCGTTGCCACAGTATCAACGCGGGTTCACTGCCGCACAGGCGGCTTAGAAAATGCGATGCAAGCGCAAGCCGTGCAAAGCTCGGTTCACTGCCGCACAGGCAGCTTAGAAATCGCGATGGTGATGTATCCATTCAGTGGATGAGTTCACTGCCGCACAGGCAGCTTAGAAACGACGAAACCACAGCAAAAGCTGGCAGCGTGGGTTCACTGCCACACAGGCAGCTTAGAAATATGACAAGGGTAACATAAAGGAAACTAACCCGTTCACTGCCGCACAGGCAGCTTAGAAAGCACGGCTAATTGATACCCCCCCGAGTACGCTGTTCACTGCCGCACAGGCAGCTTAGAAAAACAACGCACTTTAAAATCAATTTTGAATCACGTTCACTGCCGCACAGGCAGCTTAGAAATTTAGTGGGGTTCGAGCGCTCACTGTTCAGAAGTTCACTGCCGCACAGGCAGCGTAGGTGACACAAGCCCCAGCACTATGTTGGATAGGGGACATTGCCAACGGGCGCCTGTCACGATCGAGTTTTATCGTTGGCGCCGATGTCGGAGGCGCGCAGTCCACTTGGGTAACAGATGGCTGACATTGCACTGGCGCTTGTCCGACCTACGCACAGGCAGCGACGGTGACACAAGCCCCAGCACTATGTTGGATAGGGGACATTGCCAACGGGTGCGCGTCGGCCAGGTACCTATAACTCACATCATACTGGCGCTTGTCGACCTACGTGAACGTTAACGTCGGTGGTGCCATTGGCGATGCTGCCTGTCTGGGTTTTTCATTGAAATGACTAGTTTAATGTATCTATGAGCCACTTAACTTTATGGCCCTACATTAATCGTTGCGTTTATTTTTATCGAGTAATCAAAAACTAATTGATATCGAGACTTTTCCTGTCCAGCTTTTTTTAATTGATGGCGAGAATCTATTCTACGATCAAACGGTAGTGGCATTTTGGTCGATGTTGTCTGTTGTTGAGTGGCAGGAGTTGGATATGAACATCAATAACACCATGAAGTTAGTGTTCTTTATTATTGGGGCAGGGATTGTCGTTAGTTTTATAACTATTATTCAACTCAACGGCCTGATGAATAAAGTCGATGAAATGGCTCAGGTGCGATATGAATCGTACCAAACGGCCGATGAATTAAGGCAAAGCTCTGATGACTTGACCCGCTTGGGTAGAACGTATGTGGTGACGGGAGATGAAAAGTACGAAAAGATGTACATGGATATCCTCGCTATTCGCAACGGAGAGAAACCTCGCCCTGAAGATTATCACACCATTTATTGGGATTTAGTATTAGATTATGGGCAAAAGCCAAAACCTGATGGAGAGAAGATCGCGTTAAACCAGCGTATGCAGGCGCTTGGTTTTACGGAGAAAGAGTTTGATCTTCTTAAAAAAGCTCAGGCTAACTCTGATGGATTGGTGAATATGGAAGTGAAAGCCATGAATGCGGTCAAAGGGCTTTATCCGGACAGTAGCGGTAACTATACCGTTCGTGGCGAGCCAGATAGGCAAATGGCGATCGACTTGTTACACAGCCCGCAATATCACCAAGAAAAAGCAAAGATCATGAAGCCTATCGAGCGTTTTTTTGTGGCATTGGAAACACGAACCAATGCGCAATTTAATCAGGCGGCGGCTAGCGTGAAAAAAACCGTTCTCATTGGCAATATTTCGTTGGCCGTTGTGGTTGTGATTGCTGTACTGGGTTATGTGGTCACCAAGCGTAATGTTGTTAACCCCATTGATAGAATGGCATCTATCCTTAAAAGCGTTGATGACAACTCAGATCTAACGTTGCGTGTTGATGATAGCAAAAATAATGAAATTGGCACGATTGGTAGCACGGTAAATAAAGTTATCACTAGCTATTCGTCGACCATTGAAAAAATCAATACTGTTAACCATATGATTTCCCAGATCACAGATAGCTTGGTGAACATCACGGATAAAAACGCTAAGGTGTCGAGCCAGCAGAATCAGGAATTGGAAATGGCTGCGACCGCGATGGAAGAAATGACCTCTGCATTATCAACGGTCGCGGAAAATACGTCGATGGCGGAAAAATATGCGGGCAATACCGAGCAAGAAACTGGTTCGAGTAAAGAGGTGTTTGACAAAACAATGCTAGAATTCGGTAGCTTGGAAACGGAGTTCAAGAAAACCTCGGAAGTCATTCAAGAATTAGCTGATGAGTCGACCAATGTCGGTAATGTTTTGGACGTGATTAAAGACATCGCTGAGCAAACAAACTTGTTGGCCCTGAATGCGGCTATCGAGGCGGCACGTGCAGGTGACCAAGGCCGCGGCTTTGCGGTGGTGGCGGATGAAGTTAGATCACTCGCACAGCGCACGCAAAAGTCGGCTGGCGAAATAGAGGAAATGATCGGTGGTCTGCAAGGTAAAGCCGAGCAGTCGACACAAACTATTCGTATTAATGCTGAAAAGATCTCATCCACGCGTGAGAATATGACCACGGCGAATGACGCCTTGGGGACAATCAAAGAGTCGGCAATAGAAATACATCGCCTCAATACCTCGATTGCCTCAGCGACCGAAGAGCAGCTGTCTGTCAGTGACGAAATTTCTGGCAACTTATCGAATATAAAGAACTTGTCGAGTGACATGAATGAGGCAATTGAGCAGTTAGGCCCGATTGTCTCTAACTTGAAAGAGAATGTTGACTCGCTCAGTGGCGCTATTCGACATATTCGCACGGAATAACCGCACTTTAGGCTGCTTGCCTGGGGCAGGAAAGCAGCCATTCTCCCCGAGGGAGTACGGTGTTTATGTAGAGCGCGCTCTCACGGTCATCTGATTTCTAAGCGGGCGCGAAACTAAACACTCGCGCGTCTTCGAAAGAGACGATGCCCCATTGCATTGAACAACGCGCCAGCGACAATTAACCCGCCACCGATATATGTCCAGATCGAGGGCACTTCGTTAAATATCCATACCCCAATTAATGTCGAGAACACGATTTGAATATAGGCGTAGGCAGAGGCTTGTCCCGCTTGTTGGGTTTGCATCGCTTTAGTTAAGCCGTATTGGCCAACTTGGGTAAAGACGCCGACTAACACCAACAGCAAGGTCAGTGACAGGCTGGGCAGTACAAAAGACGGCCACATCAGCACGGTGGAAACCGGTAAGGCGATCATGGGGAAATACAAGATGATCACTGAGCTGTCTTCGGTGCGACTGAGTTTGCGCACAATCACATAGGCAATCGAGCTGCCGAATGCGCCCATTAACGCCACTACCACGCTAAAGGTAGGAAGTGCATCGTCAATGGATGCATTGAGGTTAGGTTGCACCATAATATAGAGCCCGGTTAAACACAGGGCGATACACACTAACGTCGCCCCTTGTAAACGCTCTTTAAGCAGCACGAGCCCTAGGATGGCAGTAAATACTGGGTGGGTGTATTGCAACACGGTGGCTTCGGCGAGTGGCAGCGTCGTTACCGCATAATACACACACATCAATGCCATAGTTCCCAACACGCCGCGCAATAAAAGTAGCGGTTTGTTGTTGCCCCAAGGCGATAGGCCTTTGCGCCTGACATCGGTATAACTGATGATTAGCGAGACCAAGGCTCGCGATGCCACAATCTCAAACACTGGGATGCCGTTGATGCTGACATATTTCACACAGGCCGACATGAGCGCGAACCCGAGTGCAGAGAGGAGCATATAGCGGATCCCGATGGGGATCGCAGAGAGAGAAAAGGTAGGCATAATCACACGGCGTTGAACAACAAGGCGGATATGATAACGCGTCTCGATGCTTTTTTCTTGCCGGTTTGTTAAATAAACACGCGACCCTCAAGGCCGCGTGTGGAAAGCGAGTGTGAGGTTAGGGCCAAAGTTGGGTAAGGGAACTGAGCAACCCTTGACTGGCACCTTGTTGCCCAAGGTACTCAAGCACAATGGGCACAAATTGTTGAAGCGTTGCAGGGTCAATCCCGAGTTGCTGTGTGACGTCGTATAATGCACTGATGGAGCCAATGCCGCTGCTGACGCCTGAACCGCCAAGTAGCGAAGACAGTGATGTTAAATCGGGGCGGAGATTGGCAAGCTCTTGTTGGTTGTTACCGGTGAGGTTATTAGCTGCCATCGCTAACAATGCAGTAGCGCCGCCGGCGGCTTGCGTTGAACTTACATCCACTTGGTCGGTAATCGACTGGACAAGGGGAGATTGGCTGGCCTGGTCATCCGCGAATTGCGTCGCCATTTGCGTCATCACATCGGTCGTTTTATCGCCTTGGCCGAACAGTGCGTAGCTTGGTGTTGCGAAAATAAGACTTGAGAGCGTCAGAAAGGTCGCCGCGTATTTCATCATGATCATCCATTAAGCAGAAAAGAGAACCGTGATCTAGGTATAGCGAGGATCGCCGCTGAAATAAAGCACCTCAGCGGCAAAGTGTTGGCGAGTCTCAGCGTTAAGCCACGGCACGCACTTTTTCTAAATGGGCGAGGTACTCATCGTAACTGCCATTAAAGTGGATCAATTGCTGATCTTTTATCTCAATAATGTCGGTGGCCAGTGAGGAAACAAATTCACGGTCGTGGCTGACAAAAATTAAGGTGCCAGGGAATTGCTCTAGCCCTTTGTTGAGAGATTCGATGGCTTCCATATCCATGTGGTTAGTCGGCTCATCCATCACAATCACATTGATATCTTGCATCATCAATTTGCCAAACATCAGGCGGTTTTTCTCGCCCCCTGAACAGCTTTTGGCTTTTTTATTCACATCATCAGCCGAAAACAGTAAGCGGCCTAAAATGCCACGAACCATCAAATCATCGTGCTTGGCCGTACGCCACTGCGACATCCACTCAAACACGGTGAGATCGTTATCAAACTCAGCGCTGTTATCTTGCGCACAGTAACCAATGGATGCGTTCTCTGACCATTTGATCGTGCCCTCGCTTTGCGCAAGCTCACCGACCAAACAGCGTAGCAGCGTTGATTTACCCACCCCGTTTTCGCCAATAATGGCGAGACGCGAGCCGGCTTCCAGTAAGAAGTGGCCACCGCGGAACAGGGGCGAATCGTCAAAGGCATGGCCTACCTCGCGCAATTCGACCGCTTGACGATGCAGCTTTTTACTTTCAGTAAACTGGATGTAAGGGTGCACGCGACTGGATGCTTTGACTTCATCAAGTTGGATTTTTTCCATGCGTTTCGCGCGAGAGCTGGCCTGTTTGGCTTTGGAGGCATTGGCCCCAAAACGGTTAACAAAGTCTTGCAGCTCACTCAGTTCGGCTTCTTTTTTGGCATTGCTGGCCAGTAATTGCTCGCGTGCCAAGCTAGATGCTGCGACAAAGTCATCGTAGTTGCCGGGGTAAACACGAAGCTCACCAAAATCGATATCGGCCATGTGTGTGCACGTGGCGTTAAGGAAATGACGATCGTGAGAAATGATAATCATGGTGCACTGGCGCTGCTGAAGCTCACCGGCCAACCAGTTGATGGTGTGAATATCCAAGTTGTTGGTTGGCTCATCCAACAGCAAAATATCAGGATTGGCGAACAGCGCTTGCGCGAGCAGCACGCGTAGCTTCCAGCCCGGTGCGACTTGCGACATCAAGCCAAAATGCAGCTCTTCGGCAATACCCGCTTGTAGCAGAATGTCGCCCGCGCGGCTCTCGGCGGTGTAACCGTCCATTTCGGCGAACTGGCTTTCTAGTTCCGCCACGGCCATACCGTCTTCTTCGCTCATTTCCGGCAGAGAATAAATGCGCTCTCGCTCTTGCTTGATCTCCCACAGCTTGCGGTCACCCATCATCACCGTATCAATCACTGAATACTGCTCATAGGCAAATTGGTCCTGGCTGAGCTCGCCCAAGGTTTGTCCTGGTGTGACGGACACATTGCCTGCGGTGGGCGTGAGGGCACCACTCATGATTTTCATCAGGGTTGATTTGCCACAACCATTGGCACCGATTAACCCGTAGCGGTTTCCGTTACCAAATTTGGCAGAGATGTTTTCGAATAGCGGCTCGGCACCAAATTGCATGGTGATATTGGCGATTGAAATCAAAAGAGTTTCCTAGCGACTGTACTCAACCAAGGCCCGTATCGTTTATGACAAGCGATAAATTCACGGCCCAGCGAGGAGGGTGTAAAGATAAATATGACTGAGCGCGCATTGTACAGAAATGTGATGGAATTAACAGATTAACCTGAAGAAACCCAAGCCAGCTGGGCTGGCGTGGGGAATGTAGAGAGGCTTACAAATACCGCCCTTGAATGTAGTCGCGAAAGTGGGCGGGGTTAAGGGCTTCGCCGGTGGCGTCTTTGAGTAGGTTATCGGTTGAGGTGGTGCTGGCGCGTTGCCAGATATGTTGGGACAGCCAATCAAAAATCGGTGACAGATTGCCGCTGGCGATAATGCCATCCACGTCCAACTGCTGGCGCATCGCTTGCATCAATTGTGCGGCATAGAGGGCCCCCAGCGTATAGGTTGGGAAGTAGCCAAAGCTGCCATCGGTCCAGTGGATATCTTGCATGCAGCCGTTTTTGAAATTCCCGGCGGTGCTGAGGCCAAGGTATTGCTGCATTGCGTTGTCCCAGCGCTCAGGGATATGCTCGACCTCCATCTTGCCACTGATCAGATCGCGTTCAATGTCATAGCGCAGCATAATGTGCGCGGGGTAGGTGACCTCGTCGGCGTCGACGCGGATATAGCCAGGTGATACCTGAGTGAGCACGCGGTGGAGGTTTTCGACCTGAAACGCGGGATCGTCTTGGCGGTTAAAGGCCTGCTTGGCTTGCTGACAGATTAATGTTGCGAAGGGTTCGCTGCGGGCGAGCTGCATTTCAAAAAATAGGCTTTGACTTTCGTGTACGCCCATTGAGCGTGCTTGGCCAACCGGTAAACCGGCTAGGTCTTTAGGTAGCCCTTGCTCATAACGCGCATGGCCGGTTTCATGAATCACACCCATCAAGGCGGAGGTAAAATCTTGCTCATCATAGCGGGTGGTAATCCGTATATCGGAGGGCACGCCGCCACAGAATGGGTGGGTGCTGACATCGAGGCGACCATGGGCAAAACTAAACCCAAGCTGCTTCATGATTTGCTCACCTAGGGCCTTTTGTTGCGCTTGCGGGAAGGGGCCATTAGGCGTGATGACTGGCTGCTTGGCTTGCTTGTCGACCACGGCTTGAATAGTCTCCGGCAGCCATTGTTTGAGTGCACCAAACACTTCATCAATACGCTCTGCCGTCATCCCCGGCTCATACAAATCAAGCAGCGCATCATAAGGCGAGCAAAGCTTTTGATCGGCACGAATATGAGCTTCTTCACGCGCAAGCGCAACCACCTCTTTCAAGTTTTTGGCGAAGCCTTGCCAATCGTTGTCTTGGCGCTGCTGGCGCCAAGCATGCTCGCATTTAGCCCCAGCCAAAGACTTCGCTTTGACCAAGGTGTCGGGTAACACGCTGGCCTGCTGCCACTCGCGCTTCATCTCTTCTAGACTGGCGTGTTGCGTCGTCGTCAGTGACGAGGATTTTGCGTCCACATCTGCAAACCAATCACCCAGCTCGGGTTGAGTCAGTTGGTGATGACAATACAGCGCGAGCTCTGCCATGGCTTCGGCGCGAGCCTTGTTGCCGCCTTCTGGCATCATGGTTGCTTGATCCCAACCGCAGATTGCGGCAAGGTGCTGAAAATGCGAAAGGCGCTTAAAATGTGCTTCCAGCTTATCGAGTGGTTCCATTATCACTTCCTTGTTGACAACATTGCCGGATATTCTGGCAATTTCAGTGAGAAAAGCAAGGCAGCGCCTCTGGTTCTGCCAGTGAATGCAATAAAGGAGTTTGCAACGTCATGTATCTATTTGGGTACGGCAGTTTGATGAATCCAGCCTCACGGGCGCTGACAGGCGACTCAGGGTGGGCCTGTCCGGTGACTGTCAGTGGACTTAGCCGCCACTGGAGCAATGTGAGTGAGGCATTTATCTCACCGCTGGTGGTGCTTGAAGGGGAGGGGGAATGCAACGGGGTATTGGTAAACATTGACCCACAATCACTGCCCGATTTTGATCGGCGCGAAGCGGGTTATCAGCGTTTACAGTTAGCCGAATCAAACATTGTTTTGCCCGAAGACGTTATCCTGGATGGTCCCGTGTATGTATACGTTGCTGATAAACGGCGTGCCCCAGATGCAGATAAGCCGATTGCGCAATCCTATGTGGATACGGTAATGGCAGGGTGTTTGCGCTATTCGACGGACTTTGCTCGCGCCTTTTTAACCACCACTCAGGGATGGGAAGGCGCTTATCATAACGATCGCTCAGCGCCAAGATACCCGCGGGTGGCGGGCGTGAGCGATCAAGACAGAATCGAAATAGACCGTTTGATGCAGAACCATTTACAAGGTGTTGTCGCGCCCTCCGTCAATTTTTAATCTCGCGAGCACAATGAAACAGGCCACCGCTCAAACGGTGGCCTGGTGGGCGTTTAAGTCATTTTAAGCGCGGGTGGCGTTAATTGACTTCCACGTACACGATCTCGGGCGAGGTAACCTCAACGCGGCGGTTTTGTGCGCGTCCTTCCGGCGTGTTGTTACTGGCGATGGGATCGGCTTCGCCTTTGCCTTCGACGGTGAGGCGGCTCGCATCGATACCCGCATCCAAGAACACATCTGCCACCGCTTGCGCGCGCTCAACAGACAGCTTCTGGTTATAAGCCGCAGGGCCTTTGCTATCCGTGTGACCCACAATCGTCGCGGTGGCTTCTTCGTGGCGAAGCAAGCGGTCAACCAGCGGTTGTAATGATGCCGCCGCTTGGTCAGAGAGTGTGGCTTTATCAAAACCAAACATTTCGGTTTCGCCGGCTTCCGAGAGCACGATTGATTGTGGTTCAGCCACGGGTTGTGGCTCTGGTGCAGGCTCTGGCTCTTCCACCACTGGCTCTTCAACCATCGGCTCTGGCATTGGCTCGTGGTTAGTGCGTCCAAAGTGATACGTCATACCGACAGTGACCAAATTGTTATCGACGCTTGAGAAGTAGCCATCATCCATATCGTTGATGTGCTGATATTCAAGGCGAACGTTAAGTTTTTCAGTCGCTTGGTGATCGACACCTAACGCCCCCATCAGTGACACATCATCACGATCGCCGGCGTTGCTATTAAAGTCCCACATGGCGCCACCAAGCTTACCGTAAAGCGCCGTATCAGGTTTGAAGTGATAAGAAAACTTGGGCGCAAGTGTCAACGCAGTCAGATCGCCCGAGGCGCCAACAGTGGTACCTGATTGGTCAAATGCGGTATCAAAGCGGCCTAAGTAATCATAGGTGCCTTCGAGCGCAAACCAATCGTTGAAATCATACCCGGTGATTATCCCCGCGCCGAGCTCTGAATCTCCGCAATCGGTGTCAGTCACACAGCTATCTTCTAAAAACGAAGGACCAATGCGGCCACCCATATATAGGCCACTGTCTTGCTGTGCATAGGCGGTAGGTGCCACCGCGATTAATAACCCTAGGCTTGTCACTATTTTTTTCATGCCACTGTCTCCTCAGTAAGGATATGAAGAATTATTTTACGCATTTGCTGCTTGTTATAGGCTCACATTAGCTCATAGCAACTGGACTGCCAGCGGGCAGCGCCAATAGCCATTGATAACGTGACACTGATCCTAGGCTAGACGCCAGCGCAGTGTAACTCAACCGGAGAAAAGGGATTTAACCTTGATTTGACGAGGTTTAACACAGGTGTCTTATCGATGGGAAAGTGCTGACACAGGCCGGACATAAGCCGGCCTGTCACTCAACAAGATTATGACTTGTGGGTTCCCGTCAGACGCTTTTGAGGGCCTTGACCACTTACGGGACGACTGACTGAGATTTCACGGCCCTTTTTCATTCCACGCTCGTAGTCATCGGTCATGGCCGCCATGGCTTCTTTCAGTTGCTGCTTAAAGGTCTCGCGGTCAATATTGGCGAACTCTTTATCGATATAGCTTTTGATTTTGTCGTCGCTATCACGCGCGTCAAGCTGAGGAAGTTTATCGAGCGCGCCCTCAAGCCAGCCTGTGGTAAATGACTGTACGCGCCGCGTCACCTCTTGCGTACTGGTGCCAGTGCCTGCAAAGCTATTGCGAAACTGGCCGATATGTTCATTCATATCACGATAGACCACATCGAAGGCAAAGGCCGCAAAGATGGCACGGTCTGCATCACCAATAAACTCGGCCTGCTTTAGCCCCTTGTGATTGACGAGCACACACTCCACCTCAAACCGGCTATTGATACCGCGAATGATTTTTAAGATCGATTGGCCAATTGAAGCGGGTAATAGCTTTTCTGAGCGCGTTTTGCCCATGCTGATGAAGTCAATGTCGTCCTGGTCGAGGCCATGCTTACGCATCAGCCGCTCGGCCATTTTGATCGCCTGCGCTGCCTCATTCACATTGGCGGAATTGCTGAGCTCGAGACACTTAGCAATTTTTTTGAGCGCTTTGCTTTTCGGATCTGACATGCATACTTCCCGGAAACGAACAAACGCGTATTGTATCGCGTCCGCAAGAGACAACAAAGGGTTGAAAGAATGGGTGGCTGCGTTCGGTCTTGTTGAAAGAATCAGTAATAAGGTATGAGGACGAATGAAAAGAGCGAATCGTGTCATTGGCGCGTTAGTGGTGGTTGTGGTTGCGGTGATCAATGCCGAGGTGGGCCGCCGTGTGATTAATCAATGGATTGATCCGGCCAGTTACATTGGCCTTTGGTTGTTATCTGCCGCCGTCATGGCGTTGGTAGGGCAGCGATTTTCCCCGCTAAAGGACGTGGCCAACCGTTGGCAAGGGGAAGCTCTCGCCTCGCGTCAAATGCCGCCTTTTACCACATGGCGCCTTGCAGGCTTGCTTTTCCTGGCGGTGACCAGCGCGGTATTCGCCTGCCGATTACTTGATATCGCCACCTTGGGATTGGTCGTGGTGGCGAGTGTGCAAGGTGTCTTGGGGCTGGTATCCCGTTCAACGCATCAACATTGGTTGTGGATGGGGTTAATGTTGATTTTCGCGGGACTGGGATATTTACTCGCGCCGGGCATGTATGCCCCCAGTCCGTTAGGTATGGTGCTAGGGCTGATTAGTGGTGCTGCATGGGCGAGTTTTTGGCTACAAGTGACCCAAGGTGCTCATCAAGCCGACGTCATCGTGGCGACCAGTTTACGGATGAGTTTATTGTTGGTGCTGCCCCTAATCATCTTTACCTTACCCAATGGTTTTCTTTCGCTGCGCGGTGTTGGGTTTGCTGTCCTTGCTGGTGCATTTTTTGTGTTCGCTGTTGGGGTATTTTGGCGCATGATGGCATCAACCCAGAGATTGTTGGCACAACAGCTCATTTGGGTGGCCGTCTTGCTCGCCTTAATGGGTCTGGTGGCTTGGGATCAAAGTAGCATGATGAATATGCGACTCACTAGCGCGGCTGTGGTCGTGGTGGTTGGGGTAGTTGTCATTGGTGTTGCCGGGCGCGCTGAGGATCCCGACCAACTTACTTAGGGCTGTTTATCTATACAGTGGTTGGTGGGGTTTGTTACACTGAACGCATGACCTACACAATGCAACCGTGATAACGCCTGTGCCCTCACTCTCTTCGTCCTACATGCAGCAAGGCTTCGTGATCACGCGCCAACAGCGTGATCGTGGCCAAACCACGTCGATTGTACTGTGGCTATCGACGCCAGATGGTCCCGTAAAGCTGTGTATTGATGATCAGCAAAGCGTGTTTTTTGTGCCTCAAGAAGAAAAAGCGCGAGTGGATGCTTTACTCCCATCGGTTGACCCTCACGCTTACTGTAAAGCGGTGTCATTATCCACCTTTCAACACACCCCCGTGGCGGCTTGTTATTTCAGTAGTGTGAAGCGCGCGCAAGAGGGGCAGAGGGTGATAAGCGGGGCGGCTATTCCTTTGTATGAAGGGGATATTCGGCTCGCCGACCGCTATTTAATGGAGCGGTACATTTGTGGCAGCTTGTTGTTCACCGGTCAAGCACGTCAACGTCAAGGTTACCTAGAGGTGACGCAAGGCAAAGCGAAACAAGCAGACTACACCCCCGCATTGCATCATGTGTCTTTGGATATTGAATGCTCACAAAAAGGGCAACTTTATTCAGTGGGGCTCGCGAGTGAAAAAGACAGCCGAGTGATCATGGTGGGCAGCCCGCAAGACAATGCCCCTGATTGGATAGAGTGGGTCGATGACGAAGAAGCATTACTGAGCGCGCTAGAAAGATGGTTTGCCTATTACGATCCTGACGTTGTGGTGGGTTGGAATGTGATTGATTTTGACTTTCGCTTGCTTGTGAAGCGCGCCCACATCTATCAACGTGATCTACGTCTTGGGCGCGGCGGAGAGCGAGCTTATTGGCGGGATGGGGGGAGCAATAAACCTGGCTTTATCAGTTTATCGGGGCGGGTGGTGATTGATGGTATCGACGCACTAAAAACCGCGACTTATGGGTTTCGTTCATGGGCGCTAGAGGCGGTTGCACAAACGTTATTGGGAGAGGGAAAAGCGATTGATAATCCCCATGATCGCATGGCCTCCATCAATCGCATGTTTCATCACGACAAAGTCGCACTGGCCACCTACAACTTACAAGACTGTGTTTTAGTCAACCGTATATTTGATCACACCCATTTACTCGACTTTCTCATTGAACGATCGCGGTTAACCGGGGTGGAGCTTGACCGTGTAGGGGGCTCGGTAGCGGCCTTTACCAACTTGTTTTTACCACGCCTGCACCGATCGGGATATGTGGCGCCTAACCTTGCCAGTGAAGGGTGGATAGCAAGCCCCGGCGGTTATGTGATGGACTCAAAGCCTGGGTTGTACCACTCGGTGTTGGTCTTGGACTTCAAATCGCTGTATCCCTCTATTATCCGCACCTTCCTTATCGATCCCTTGGGGCTTATCGAAGGACTTAGAGCGCAAGAGGCAGGGCAGGACGCGGACACGGTGCCAGGCTTTCGAGGCGGCGTCTTTCATCGTGAAAAACATTATCTCCCCGCCTTGATTGATGATTTGTGGCAAGCCCGTGACCGGGCAAAAAAAGCCGGTGAAAAAGCCTTTTCACAAGCGATAAAAATCATAATGAATTCCTTTTATGGGGTGCTGGGCTCACAAGGGTGTCGGTTTTTTGATCATCGTTTGGCATCGTCGATTACCATGCGTGGCCATGAAATCATGAAAACCACCCGTGAATTGATTGAGGCGCAGGGCTTTGAGGTCATATATGGCGATACGGACTCGACGTTTGTGTCCTTGGGCGGTGAGCAATCGAGCGAACAAGCGGACCGTATTGGTCAGCAATTAGTGAGTGAAATCAATCGGTGGTGGCAAAGCCATTTACGCGACACATATGGGTTAGACTCGGCCTTAGAAATCGAATACGAAACCCATTACCAACGCTTTCTCATGCCCACCATTCGGGGTCAAGAAACGGGCAGTAAAAAGCGCTACGCCGGCCGCGTAGTAGACAGACAGTCTGGCGAGGCAACACTGGTGTTTAAGGGGTTAGAAACCGTTCGTACCGATTGGACCCCGTTGGCACAAACCTTCCAAAAACAGTTGTACCAACGTGTGTTTGATGGTGACGAAGTAGACGGGTTTATTCGCGACATCGTAGAGCGTACCAACCAGGGTGAGCATGACGATGCATTGGTCTATCGCAAACGGCTGCGCCGACCATTGGCAGAGTATCAAAAAAATGTGCCACCGCACGTGCGCGCGGCGCGGATGGCAGAAAGTGAAAACCGTAAACTTGGGCGTCCCGAGCAATACCAGCGGGGTGGCTGGATAGAATACGTGATCACGGTAAATGGCCCGGAACCCTGCGATTATTTGCGTAGCCCGATTGATTACCAGCATTATATTGATAAACAGTTAAAACCGATTGCTGACGGCATTTTGCCCTTTATCGGCAAAGAGTTTGATACGTTGGCGCTGCCGCAACTGGGGTTGTTTTAATCTAAATTTGCAATTTCGTTGCCCACCCGCTTGAATGAAAGAATCAGCAGGGAGGTCGACGTGGAACAGCTCGATTTTTTCGAGGTGCCGAACCCGTGTAAAGGCATCTGTCAGGTCAACAACAAAGGCTATTGCAAAGGATGCTTTCGCAGCCGCGACGAGCGTGTTCACTGGTATGCGTTTACCAACGAGCAAAAACGCAATGTCGTCCGCCTTTGCCATCAGCGCTACCTGCGCATCTTGCGCGCGAAAAGAAAACAGGCGCAAGACGCGGCTTTAGACGCAGAGCCCCTGCCTTACCAACCTTCTTTGTTCGATGAACTAAACGACGACTCCTCGTCTTAGTTATTTGCTTTCCCTCTCCCTTGATTGAACGGCATGTTCGCTGGCGAGTTGGCACGTCCTTTCTAAAATAGAAATAGGAGGGCGAGCGATGAGCGGTAAAGTATGTGGGTTTAAAGCGCGTAATGGGTGGCAATGTGATCAGCAAGCGGGTGAGTCCGGTCTTTGCTATTGGCATGATCCTAACATTGACAAGCGACACCATGACGTAAAAGCGGATGTAGAAGCGTGGGCAGCTTCGGGCCGGCCACTGGATGGTTTTCAGCTGGCGCGCACCAACTTGACTGACATTCATTTGGTCAATCGTGGTAACAAGCAAGGTTACTCGTGCCAAGGTGCGGATTTTTATCGTGCGAATTTAACCGAAGCCCATTGCTTTGGCCTGGACTTACGCAATGCGTCGCTAATGAAAGCGAACTTGCTGCGCGCCAACCTTAATTGTACCCGTCTCGATGGTAGCAATTTATTGGGGGCGGATATGGCGCGCACGGGGCTCGAAAATGTCGATTGGGGTGCGCAACTTAAGCAAGAGCGGTTGGCTTTTTTGGAAAAGGATCCGTCTCGGCGTCAATCTTTGTTCCAAGAATCGGAAGAGGTATGCCGCAACATCCGCAAACAATGTGAAAAACAAGGGCTGTTTGATGTAGCGGGATATTTTTTCAAAAAGGAAATGCGGTTTCGCCGTTATCAGATGCCGAAGCTCGGCTTTCAGCGCGCACTATCGAAGACGGTCGATTTGTTTTGTGGTTACGGTGAGGATCCGTTACGGGTAGTGATTTTTTCCGTATTAGTGATTGCGTCTTGTGCGCTGGCGTATTTTGCGCTGGGTACCACACAAGCCAACCCGATTTATCCGGATCTGACTGGCGTCGAAGCCCGCTTTTATGAGTTGCTGAATGCGCTGTATTTCAGTGTGGTGACCTTTACCACCCTAGGATATGGCGATATTACACCGTCTGGCTTTGCTCGCTTTATTGCTGCTTTTGAGGCATTTCTGGGGAGCTTTACCATGGCGCTCTTTGTGGTGGTGTTCGTGAAGAAGATGACGAGGTAGGGAAGGAAAAGCAGAGGAAGAACTCACAATGAAAAAGGCGCCGCGAAGGCGCCTTCTCTCATCTCATCATGATCGCAAATGCGATTAGATGCGGATGAAGTCCATGTGCTCAACTTTTGGCTTGAACGCGTGGCGCTGGATGTCTTGTGGCTTAACTTTTACTTCTTGGCCATCGATAACCAGGATGATGCCTTCGTAGAACTCAGGCTTGTCCATTTGGTTAACAACCACTGGGTGGTCAAGTGCGATTGATACAGGCTCTTGGTTGCCACCGTAAACGATCGCAGGGAATTTCTTCTGATGACGTAGGCGGCGGCTCGCACCTTTACCCTTTTCTGTACGTACTTCAGCTTCGAACTTAAACATAATTAATAACTCTCTTTAGAGTGAAAACACAGTACTGAGCGTAGCGACCTAACTCAGTACCCAAAAACGAGCGCGGATATTAGCACTGCTTGACCACTAAAACAAGCTTTATAGGCGGGATTCATCACCGCCCAAGCCGCCCACACGGTGCCTTTTGCTCGTGGAGGCGTCTTTGAATGGACCCTTAGTGCTTTCAACTCGCGTCGGATTCTGCGAAGGCTTGCCCTCGGCTTTGCGCTAACATGGCCGTTAGCCTGTCTTGGCCAATAAAGCGCTCCACATCAAAGATTTTCTGACGCAGATGCCAGAATCGGCCTTGTTTACGTGCAATCACAAAGTCGGGCGGACGAAATCGGTGCTGTGACGCGGCCACTTTGGTCGGGGCGGTGGCGTCGAAGGGGCGGTGCCGATCGACCAGGTGTGGTCGGACAAATCGTGCCAGGAAGTCTTGTTTTTGTTTTTTGCTGGCCAGCGGCCACACCTCGTGTAAATCGTTGCCCTCGTGGGTGTGATAGGTCACTTTAAGTTGTGGTTTTTGATAGCGGTTTTTGCCCGCGGTGAGGGTCATGTCGGTGCATGCGACCACGAGTGCATCCTTGAGCTTGAGTGCTTCACGGAGTGTTTTGTCTGGATCAATTAAGGGGGCGTCACATTGGTGACAGCGACGTGCGGCAATATCGTTATCGGCGCCACACTCATCGCAAAACTTGGCGCGAAAGCGGTAACCACAGATCTCGCGTTCGCCATCTTCATCCTCAAAATAGCCTTGGCACTGGCGGCCATAGTGTTCAATCAAAAAGCCATTGTCGTCCAGTTTTCCCCAAAAGCTGTTATTAAACCCGCATGCGGGGCAGGGAATCGTCACCAGCTCGCTGTCACTATCAGGTTTGGGCATGCCTATTTCTGGTTGGTACAAGTCGTAGACATTCCCGGCGTAGTCGAGAATCAAACAATCTTGCTTTCCTGGCGCGAGGCGAAGACCACGCCCGGCAATTTGTTGATAGAGACTGACCGATTCCGTGGGGCGTAAAATCGCGATCAAGTCCACATGAGGCGCATCAAAGCCGGTCGTGAGTACCGATACGTTCACTAAGTATTTGAGCGCTTTTTGTTTGAAAGCACTGATCAAGCGATCTCGCTCGATACCAGGCGTGTCACCCACGATCAACGCGGCGGAACCGTCCGGCAAATAAGAGAGAACTTCCTGCGCATGATTGACCGTGGCGGCAAAGATCATCACCCCTTGGCGTTCTTGTGCATATGCAATAATTTGTTCGACAATTTGCGGTGTCGCGCGAGGGGCATTGGCAACCACCTTCTCGAGATCCGCTTCCCGATAATAACCGTTCGCGGTGCGTGATACTTGGGAAAAGTCATAGCTAAGTAGCGGTGCATCCAGAACATGGGCAGGGGTAAGGAAGCCTTCATCAAGTAAGTGACTAATCGGCAGCTCAAAAACACAGTCACGGAAAAACCGGGAAGCAGTCGTGCGCACTTTGCCACTGGTATGGTATTGATAAATCCAGCCTTGTCCGAGTCGATAAGGGGTGGCAGTGAGTCCCAACACTTTGAGGCCAGGGTTGACCGTTTGCAGATGCGCAATGACGCGGCGATAACTACTGTCTTGGTTGTCAGGAACACGGTGACACTCATCTATCACCAGTAAGGAAAACTGGTCTGCAAAGGCATCCAAGTTTCTTACCACTGACTGAACTGACGCAAAAACCACTTTGTCGTCAGAGTCTTTGCGGCCGAGTCCAGCGGAAAAGATCCCGCCCGTTAATCCATAGCCTTCATATTTGGCATGGTTTTGCTCGACAAGTTCTTTCACATGAGCGAGCACCAGTACTCGACCTTTGGCGATACGTGCGAGCTCTGCGATCACCAAACTTTTTCCCGCACCGGTCGGTAACACGGCGACAGCAGGAGACGTATGGCGGCGAAAATAATGCAGCACGGCTTTAACCGCGTCAGATTGATAGGGGCGTAGGGTATACATAACGAAAAAACGGCCTAAATGAGGCCGTTTAGTTTACTGACTTGTGACGTCAGGTACAGAATTAAAGTCGTTTAGTCATAATGCAGTGCTGGCGGCGAGGCTGGTAATCGAACTGCTCATAGAAAAGTCGAGCGCCTTTGTTGCCAATATTGACCTCGAGGATGACGGCCACACACTCTTTTTCTTTGGCTCGCGCTTCAACGTGTGGGATCACTTGCGACCCCACGCCTTGCCGCCGCCATCTTTGTTGGATAAAGAATTGGTCTATCACACCGACGCTACCGCCGTTTTCCACGCTGAAGCTGTAAGCGACGACTAAAAAGCCAATCGTTTCGGTTTCTCCCTCATGCTCAACATCAATCAGAAAAACATCACCACGCTCGGGTTGTGAGAGCAAGGTGTTGAAAGTGGCCGTGACGGGAGTACGATCAAAGGGCAGCGCTTCGTGGTCGTGCTGTTCGTGTGACAGCGTCAATAAGGTTTCAAAGGCATCGGCGTCGGGGCGGCGAAGAGAGACAATCATGGTGTTTCCTTCTTTATCACTGATTGGTCAAGACGACCGTATCATACTCGCCAAATTGGCATGCTCAATCACCAACAATATTTTGATTAGCAGGTTGTGACAGACTCGGCGTCTCAGCAAAAAGCGTTGGGTTTTGCTTGCATTGTCATATGTCCATCACCTGGACGATGACAATCAGTTTATCCTATCACGGCGTGTTTTTCCGTCAGATCTCGTAAAACTTGATCTGTGTCTGAGCCGCAATGTGACGTATAATCCGCGGCAAACAAAGGTGCAATAAGCGGTAATATGCGATTAGATAAATTTTTATGTGAAACCTTAGGGGTGACACGAAAGCAAGCAGGGCGTGTGCTTAAAAGCGAGCTGGTGACGGTTGATGGTGAGGTGATCAAGTCGGGTGCCGTCAAAGTGAGCGATCAAGTGGAAGTGGCGTTTGAGGGACGTGCCCTTACGTTGTCAGGCCCGCGCTATTTTATGATGCACAAGCCTGCTGGCGTGGTGTGCTCGCATGAGGATGCGTTTAATCCGACGGTCTTTGTATTGCTCGATGAAGTCAATGCGGAAAAGTTACACATTGCTGGGCGCTTGGATGCGGACACAACGGGACTGCTGTTGTTTACCGATGACGGTCAGTGGTCACATCGTATTACATCTCCTAAACATCAGTGCACCAAAACCTACCGTGTGTGGCTGGCTGATCCGATCAGCGCGGAGACGGCAAAAGCCTTTGAAGAAGGGGTGATGCTACGAGGCGAGAAGCAACCCACGCTACCGGCAACCCTCGAGAAAGTTGATGATTATGAGGCACTGCTCACTATTCAAGAGGGCAAGTATCATCAAGTAAAACGTATGTTTGCGGCAGTGGGCAATAAAGTCGATGCGTTGCATCGAGAGTCAATCGGTGACTTGGTCTTAGACGAACACTTAGAGCCTGGTGAATATCGTCCATTAACAGACGAAGAGATCGCGTTACTGGGTTAACGTAGGTGACTGGTTAGCCCCGTCATTGTTGGCGCTCGGTGAGTAACGGTAAGCACAGCATGGGCTGTGCTTTTTTATTGCTCATCGAGAGGCATGTGTTACGACAACGTGACCAAAAGAAAGACATTCTTTCCCACGGCGACACAATAAATTGTTACACTTTGACCACGCTCACGTTATTTCCCTTTGTCCTGTCTTTTACGTTAAGGAGAGTTATGTCGCAATCATCGGCTGTCACGTCGTCCCCGACTCAATTAAGCTGGCTTTTGATCTTGGTGCTTGGTGCGATTGCTGCGTTGACACCGTTAGCGATCGACATGTACCTCCCGGCGATGCCAGCGATTGCCGCGGATTTAAATGCACCAAGCAGTGCGGTGAAATCAACCTTGGTTGCGTACACGGCCGGCTTTGCCATTGGACAGCTTTTTCATGGTCCGATTTCTGACAGTTATGGTCGAAAACCGGTGATGCTGGCCGGTGTGGCACTGTTTTTCATTTGTGCCGTGGTCAGTGCGATGGCTCAAGATATCGACGTACTGACAGTTGTACGTGCAACGCAAGGGTTTGCCGGAGCCGCTGCCGCCGTCATTATTCAAGCCTTGGTCCGTGATATGTTTGAGCGCGAGGAGTTTGCGCGCACCATGTCTTTTATCACCTTGGTGATGACGATTGCGCCTTTAGCGGCACCGATGATTGGTGGCTATTTGCTCACTTGGTTTGATTGGCGCGCGATCTTTTGGGTACTGGCCGGTTGGGCGTGTTTTGTGATGCTTTGCATTATTGTCCGGATCCCTGAAACCTTACCTAAACACAATCGTCCGCCTATGCGTATTGGCGCGTCATTGCGTAACTATGCCCGCATGCTTAAAACACCGTTTGCCGTAGGAATGATCTTCTGCTCTGGGTTTTCCTTTGCTGGGATGTTCTCTTTCTTAACCGCAGGCTCATTTGTTTACATTGATTATTACGGTGTGAGCGCGAAGATGTTTGGCTACTTGTTCGCGTTAAACATTGTCTGTCTGATTGTGATGACCTTTATTAATGGCCGTTTGGTGCGCAAAATGGGCTCGCATTGGATGCTGCGCTTAGGTCTGGGATTGCAGCTGGCTGCGGGGATAGCCATTGCCGTGTTCCAATGGTTAGACATTGGGCTTTGGGGCACTGTGATTCCAGTGATGATGTATGTTGGGGTAATTTCAACCATCGGCAGCAACAGCATGGCTTGCTTGTTGGCCTGCTATCCGCAAATGGCAGGCACCGCGTCTTCTTTAGCGGGGACAATGCGGTTTGGTATCGGCTCGTTGGTTGGTGCAGGGGTTGCCGTTGCTTCAGACGGTACGCCCTGGGGGATGGTTGGCGCGATCGCCCTTTGTGCGATACTCTCTGCCGCTTTCTATTGGCTAATGGCAAGCAAAGAACCATGAGTTATGTCACCGAAATTCAAACTGTGATGGCCGCCGCCTTTGACGATCTCGCGGCAGCGATCGCCGCCAAAAAAGTGGCCGATGCGCCCCATGCGCGTGAGGCGTTTCTTGGTCGTTGGGTGGCGCAAGCGGTGAAGCAACAACGTTTTCATCACAGCGTTAAAGCGGACTTACAACGCTGGACTCAACGTGCCCGCAGTGCCGGCACGCAGGCGGGTCTCGGCGCTGAATTTGCTCAAATCCAAACAGTGTATGCCGAGTGGTTTCCGGTTGGCGAACCTGCCAAGCCTGTCTACAAATCGCAATTACAGCAGTGGATTGATTGTGCGGTTGAAGCGGGTTGGTGCGTGCATACACAAGATACGATTGACCGAAAAGTGAAAATCATATCAGGTGGGCAGCATTCAATGGCCGTGTGTCCAGACGCGATGCAATCGGCTTTTGATGATGAGCAGCGCTTGGTCTCACCACTGAGCGTTTATGTCCGGGGGCCTGAGCAGGCGGTAGTAGCCTGGGCGCATCAGGCATGGATAGCACCGACGAGAGTGACTGCCTATAAATCGATCGTCAAATACCATGCTGAGTACCGTATTTGGCCGAACAATCAAGCCGATGGCTTAATGGTGATGCCACATTAATCGGAATGTCTTCGCAGATAAGAAAACGCCCTCGGGCGTTTTTTTCTGTTTTAAAGGCACGTAAACTAACCAGGTTACCTATAGGTTGGAGTCGTGTGTGACCGTACTTTCCCGTCCTTTCTTTGATCCTGTGTTTTTAAAACGCTTACTTTTAATTGCGGTACCGATTGCGCTGCAAACCATGATGTTTTCGAGCCGCAGTTTGGTCGATATCCTGATGGTGGGACAGTTGAGTGAAGCGGATGTCGCCGCCATTGGTATTGCCGGTAAAGCGATGTTTGTCTCCTCCTTACTGATTCTCGGCGCCATGACCGGCGGCTCTATGCTGGTGGCACAATATTGGGGCGCGGGTGATCGGCAAGGCTTTCGTGAAAAAACGGCGCTGACTGTGACTTTAACCAATGCCACGGCGGCGTTAAGTGCGTTTGTCTTTTGGGCTTATGCAGATGTCATTGTGGGGTTTGCCAGTGATAATCCCACCGTTATTGCGCTGGGCCAAGACTACTTGCAAATTGCGGGTTTATCCCTGTTTTGTCTGGCCAGTGTATCCGGGTTGGCTGCCGGGCTTCGTGCCATGCATAAGCCAGGGATCAGCACCTTTTTTAGTGGGGTCGGGATCAGTGTCAACGTGGTGCTCAACTGGGTATTTATCTTCGGTAATCTGGGCGCGCCTGAACTGGGTTCGAAAGGGGCAGCAGTGGCGACTGTACTTAGCGGTATGGTTGAGGTTGTTGCCTTGTATGTCTATTTGTATCGCCGTCAACACTTGGTTGCCTTCTCTTTGGCTGATTGGCGTGCGTCATTAACGTTACTCGCCGTAAAGCGCTTTTTATCACTTTCGTTACCGACGGCATTTAATTTTTTAATGTGGTCGTCAGGCTTGTTCGTTTACCACGCGATTATCGGTCACGTTAACGAAGCAGGCTTGGCGGCTATTGCGGTTATCACGCCCGTCGAGTCACTTTCACTGTCGTTTTTGATTGGCACCGCCAATGCTGCCGCCGTTTTGGTCGGCAATAACCTTGGGGCGCAACAAACGGACACCGCTTACCACCAAGCCTGGCAGGTGGCGGTATTTAATTTTATCGCCGGCGTGGCAATTGCCTGTTTGATGTTGATGATTCAGCCCTGGGTGTTAAGTTTCTTCCCTGCATTAACGGGTGAGACCGCACAGATCACGGCTTATTTTTATTGGGCGATGTGTGCGTTGATTGTGGTGAAAACGATCCCCATGGCGATGATTGTTGGGGTACTGCGTGCTGGTGGTGATGTGCGCTACTGCTTGGGGCAAGATTTTGTTGCACAGTGGCTCATCGGCATTCCTGTCGTATTGGCCGCCGCGGCGGTTTTTGAGTGGCCGGTTTATTGGGTGTATGTGCTGCTGGGAGTGGAAGAAGTGGTCAAATGGATAGGGTCCTTGATTCGGGTGAAGTCAGGCGTTTGGCTAAATAATCTTGTTAATGATGGCTAAGGATAAACGAAATATAAATTGGGAAGCTGCCCATCGGTTTTAACGCTTTTCTCAGCCTCTTAATTGGGGTACATTGCCAAATTAATCAAACAGTGTGACCTAGTTCTCGTTTATTGCTGTTTTTAAGACACTATAAGGGTGTGCATTGGCATGTTAGCAATTAAAGGGCTGTGTAAAGGTTATCAGGATGGGAGCGATTTCCACCCTGTGCTGCAAGGCGCCGCGATGTCGCTGTCGTCGACTAGCCAATTGGCGTTGATGGGCGAAAGTGGGTCGGGTAAAAGTACCTTGTTAAATTTGATTGCGGGATTGGATAAACCCGACAGTGGCGAGATCTGGTTTGACGATACCCCCCTTCACCGATTGAGCGAGGCGGCACGCACGCAGTTTCGACGTCAAAACATCGGCTTGATTTTCCAACAGTTTAACCTGCTTCCCACCCTCTCTATTGCGGATAATATTCGCTTTTGTCGCCAATTAAAAGGCTTGAAAGAAGACGGTTGTCTGTGGCGACAAATTGTCTCTCAGCTTGACTTGATGCCATTGCTCAATCGTTACCCAGAAGAAGTGTCTGGTGGTCAACAGCAGCGCGCCGCCATCGCACGTGCGTTATATATGTCGCCCAAACTGCTACTTGCCGATGAGCCAACGGGAAGTTTGGATGAGCGTAATGCGGACGCGGTGATGCGCCTGCTTATCACGCTAACCGGTCAGCAGGAAGCTGGGCTGCTATTGGTGACACACAGTGATACCGTGGCCAGCTACTTGCAAGGTAGTGTGGGGCTACAAGGAGGCGTGCTCAGTGTTCGGGCCCGTCGCTAGCGCTTTATGGGGGCATTATCGCCGCCATCCGTTTCAAGTCTTTCTCGTCTGGCTTGGGTTAACCCTGGGTGTCTCTTTGCTGGTTGGTGTGTTATCGATAAACCAGCATGCGCAGCAAAGCTATCGCCAAGGTGCACAGCTTTTTAGCAATCCGTACCCGTTTAGCATTCATCATACCGAGCGAACACAGCGCGTGCCGCATGCTTTTTACATTGGCTTGCGCCGTCAAGGCTTGACGCAATGTGTGCCGATTGATCGTCTCGACGTTGTGACACCGTCACTTAGCGATATTCATCTGATGGGAGTGGATGCGATCGCGATGCTGCCATTTATCGCGAATCAGCGTACAGATGACGCCCCCTCATTGTCTCCCATGGATGCCATTTCAGTGCCTTATCCTGTCTATGTAGGAGAAGCCATGGCTGAGCACAAAGGCTGGGAAGAGGGGCAAATGATCGATTTGCTGGATTACCCGCCGATCGGCCCTTTGCGTATTATCGATAATGATGCGCTGAGTATGGGCACCTACTTGGTGGCGGATATGGCGCTACTGCGTAAGCTTTCGCCTCGTACTGGGTTTACCGAGGTGTTATGCGGGGATTTGTCTCAAGCGGAACGACAAACGATTCGTGACAATTTACCTTCAGCCTTGACGCTGACCAAAACCCAATCAACCCAACTAGGCCCACTCACCCGTGCTTTTCACTTAAATTTGCTTGCGATGGGATTATTGGCCTTTGTGGTGGGGCTGTTTATTTTTTATCAGGCGATTTCCCTTTCCATGACCCAGCGTCAGCCCTTGGTCGGTACCCTTCGGCAGCTAGGCGTTGATGGACGCCAGCTTTCTGGTGTTATGGCGACAGAGTTATTACTTTGGGTGCTACTTGGCGTGGTCAGTGGCAATGTGTTGGGTATGTTGCTTGCCAACCAATTACTCCCCGCGGTTGCTACGACCTTGTCTGATTTGTACGGCGCAGATATCACTTTAGTCATGCATTGGCAGTGGCAATGGGGACTCTACAGTTTACTCCTCGCTATTTTGGGGGCGGCGATGGCATCCGCTTGGCCGCTGGTGCGCTTAGTCAGCACCTCACCAGGGCGCTTATCGCAACGGATGACCTTGATGCGTGGCACACATCGAGAGTATGCCGTGCAGGCGATTTTAGCGGTGTTGCTTGGCGTGGCGGCGTGGGGCGTATCGTATCGGGAGACCAGCCAATGGCAAGGCTTTACCTTGATTGCCTTTACCATGTTAAGTGCTGCTTTAGCGCTGCCATATTTGTGTGGCGGGCTGTTTCATGCCAGCGCAGCAGCCTATGCGGGCGCGCGATGGCGATGGTTTTTCACCGATGCGGCGGCAAGTTTAAGTTACCGTGGTGTGGCGGCGATGGCATTTATGCTCGCGATTTCGGCGCATATTGGTATGGAAACCATGGTCGGTAGCTTTCGCACCAGCACTGAAACTTGGCTACAGCAGCGCTTGGCTGCGGACGTTTATGTTCGACCGAGCCATGCCGCTCTCGATGAGATGGAAACATGGTTGGTCAACAATAAAGACGTGGCGCAATTTTGGACCAGCTACCGGCGTGAGCTGACGGCAAACCAAGGGCGGCTTGAAGTGCTGTCGGTAGGAAACCGTCCGTCTGAGAAACAAACGTTGGCGATGAAGGCGGCTCAGCCTGATTATTGGGCACAAGTGCACCAAGAACGTGCCGTATTACTCAGCGAGGCATTAGCGGCTAAATTTGGCGTGGGCGTGGGGGAGAGCATTAACCTTCCCGCGCCGATGGGCGAGCGGTGGCAGGTTGCTGGGATCTATTACGATTATGGCAACCCCTACGGCCAGCTTGTGGTGTCTACACGCAGTGATGCGGGACAATGGCTAAAGCAAGGCCGATCATCACTGGCGGTGGTCTTGAATCAGGACACGCAAACAGAGCAATTCGTTGATCGCATCAATCACCGTTTTTCGCTGACCACCGGGCAGGTGCAAAACCAGGCGGATATCATGCGTTATGCAATGCGTATCTTTGATCGCACGTTTACTGTGACCGAAAGCTTGTGTGCACTGATGTTGGTTGTCGCGATATGTGGGTTGTTCTTTTCGACTTTGGCGACCGAGCTATCGCGCCAACGGCAATACAGCTTGCTACGTTACCTTGGCCTGTCAGGGCGTGAGCTCATTGCGCTCGGGGGAGGACAGTTAGTGTTGCTTGGTCTCACCAGTGCGCTGATTGCTATCCCGTTGGGGCTTGTGCTGGCGGGCATGTTGATCCATGTTGTCCTGAAAGCATCGTTTGGGTGGACCATGACCATGAGCGTCTTCCCGATCAGCTATGCCACCACGATCGGGCTATCCATGTTGGCGCTTATGGTCGCAGGGGCTTGGCCTGTTCATCGCATGCTAAAACGCACCGCGGCGGCGTCGTTGCGTGATGCGCAGTAAAAAAGAGGCAGTGAAGTGATTCAGCGATGGAAGCGGAAAATGATACGTTCATTGTTAGGAGGCGGAGTGATCATCGCGCTCGGCGCGCTGGTATGGTGGGGTCAGCAGTCCGCATCGTCTCCTGATACCAGTGGAAATTTTGCCGTTTTTGATTCGCAAAGTGGCTTTGCCCCTGTAACCCGAGACCATACGCCTTCCTATCCCCAAGACATGGCGGCACACTCAGACTTTGCCACTGAATGGTGGTATTTGACCGCGACCTTAACCGACGCTAATGGAAAAGCGTATGGCGTGCAATGGACATTGTTTCGCCGCGCATTAGCACCGGATCGTAAAGAAGGATGGGCGAGTCAGCAGCTGTATATGGCGCATGTCGCTATCACGAGCGATGATAAACAATGGGAGTCGGAGCGCTTTGCCCGTGGTGGGATTGATCAAGCAGGAGTGACGCTGTCACCTTTTGAAGCTTGGTTAGACGACTGGCAATGGCAGGGCGGTAAACAACCTTTTCCTGCCAATGTGCGTGCAATGTGGCCTGCGCAAGGTAAGCAAGTAGGCTTTACGTTGGAGGTGCGCGAAAATGGACAACAGGTCAAGCATGGTGAAGAGGGATATAGTGTCCGTCATGCCAGTCAGCCGTCGGCTTCGTATTATTTTTCTTTGCCACAGCTAACCGTCAAGGGTGTGCTAACCATTGCGGGTGAAACCATTCCCGTGACAGGAAAAGGCTGGTTTGATAAGGAGTGGTCGAGTGGTGCGATGGCCGCCGAACAAACGGGATGGGATTGGTTTGGGCTTAACTTAGATGATGGCCGTGCGTTAATGGTTACCCAAATACGCGGCACCGAGCCGTTTATGTTTGGTTCATTACTGTTTCCTGATGGCCGAGTCGTGACGCTGAGCCAGGATGATATTCGTATGCTGCCGGTCAGTCATGCCAAGATGGCGGAGGGCGCTAACTTGCCGATTCGTTGGCAGATCAAAGTGCCCAGTGAGGACATTAGCCTTATCACTCAACCACTTAACCCACAGAGCTGGATGGACTTGAGCTTTCCCTATTGGGAAGGGCCTGTGGAAGTGCATGGCAGTGCCACAGGCCGAGGCTTTATGGAAGCGACAGGCTATTAACCCAGCCCGACCCAGGCTTGTGTTTGATGGGGGCGCCAAATCGGTTGGCGTTCAACCGTGATAACCCCAGGATGGTTGTCTCCTTGCGCGGCCGACACCGCGAGACTGAGCGCCGCGTCGCTAATTGCTTCAAATTGTTGAGGGAGAGACTGCACGCCGAAAGGAAGAAAATCGAGGATGCGGCTATCACCAAAGGTGGCAAAATACAGTGCAGTAGGGGCGATACCTGTTTGCCTAATGGCGTCCAGCACCCCTTCACACAGCGTGAAGGACGTGGTGAGCAAAGCATCGGGTAAGTCACCAGCTTCAATCCACTCTGTCATGAGCCTTTGTCCCTCAGCACGGCTAAAAGCTTGGCCGTAACGCACTTGTCCATCTACGCCTTGTGCCGCTAATGCACCACGAAAGCCGTTCTCCCTGTCTTGTGAGATGGCCAGCGATGGGACGGCCCCAATCAGCCCTGCTTGATAGACATCCGTTGGGGCAATTAACATCTCGGTGAGCTGGTAAGCGCCTTTTTCATCATCACTCAGCACATTCGCGAATTGGTTGGCATCCAGCCCACGGTCAATGGCAATGATGGGAGTGCCTTGCTGTTGTAATTTGGGGTAGAAGGTATTATCTGCAGGCAAACAAGAGGCGACGATTAACGCATCAATTTTCCTGGAGACGAGGGTCTCAGCCACTATTTTTTCTCGTTCTGGGTCGTCATCAGAGCCCGTGATAATAACCTGATAGCCCTGATCGTGGGCTTTTCGTTCAAAGAGTTTTGCCAACGTGGCGTAACTGGTGTTCGCCAAGTCAGGAACGACTAAACCAAGCGTTTGTGTGGTGCCTGCACGCAAGGCTGTGGCGGCGCGGTTCGGCTGATAATTGTGTTGTTCGACCACAGCCATCACGCGTGCTCGCGTTTTTTCACTGATCCGATAACGGTCGGCTTTGCCATTAATCACATAACTTGCCGTTGTGCGTGATACACCGGCAAGACGGGCAATTTCATCAAGCTTCATAAAGCGATCCTTAAGTAGGCCGATCGTTACTGATGGCTTTGTGAATGCGATCAAAGTTTACGCACTTCAGATCCATAATTTATTTGCATTATAAGCTAAAACGATTCAGCCTTAAAGCTGAAAGGTTTCAGCTTGTGTCAATTATTGGCGGCTGATCTCAAGATGCTGGAAAGACGATGCGGCTTATCTCTTCCGGCACTTATAAGTGGAAGAGATTGACCAAACGCCGGGAGCAATGTCTATCGCTTTACCTAAAAGCTGAATCGTTTCAGTTTTTAGGTAAAGCGAATGTGGCAAGTCAAACGCGAACACGGCCAATGAACGGTGACTTGCGACCAACCAATATGTCCGCCATGTCTCAGTGATACTGATGTGGCCGACGACAACATCAACCCGTGCCGCGGCACTGAAAAAAGAGGAACGACCTCATGTTGGCACTTAACGTACACGATATTCATATGCAGCAACACGCGGCGTCTAAGCACGAGGCTATCAAAGCCATGGCCGCAGCACTCACCCAAAAAGGGCTAGTCGACGCGGGCTATCAAGACGGTATGCTGGCGCGAGAAGCCCAAACCAGTACCTATCTGGGCAACGGTATTGCCATCCCGCATGGCACAACGGATACCCGCGATCAAGTTAAACAAACAGGGGTACAAGTGTTTCATTTTCCCCAGGGTGTTGACTGGGGAGAGGGAAACCTCGCTTACGTGGCCATTGGTATCGCCGCTAAATCAGATGAACACTTGAGTATCTTACGTCAGTTGACGCGTGTGCTGTCACAAGACGGCATAGAGCAACAACTAAAAACGGCGTCGGCGGCAGAGCAACTGGTTGCTTTGCTCAATGGGCAAACGGCGGATACTCAGGCCTTCACGTTTAGCAGCGACATGGTGTTAACTGGCTTTCCAGCGTCAGATATCACCACCTTGCAAGCCGTGGGCGCGGGATTGCTCAAAAATCATCACTGTTTAAATAGCGATGGCGTAAGCCAAGCCGTCGCTGGCCAGCCGGTGCACCTTGGTGAAGGGCATTGGTTGCTCGGTGTGGGAGACGGTGTACTGCAGAGCGGATTGTCGTTGGTGATGCCTGCGACGTCATTGTCTCACCAATCCCTGTCGGTCAGTGCGCTTTGGTGTGTCGCAGCCAACAACCGTGCGCATCTTCCTGTGCTCAATACCTTGATGCAATGGAAGCTTGATAAACAACTGGCGGCATCTGGCCGTTACTCGCCACAAGCGCTGGTTGATGCGTTGTCTGCTGAACCCGCCCCCGTACAACCTCATACAGCGGCGCCGTCTGAAGCGCCCACCGCAGAGGGGCCAACAGGGCTGTATACGGTGACGAATGCGCATGGTTTGCACGCTCGTCCTGGGGCGATGTTGGTCAATACGGCGAAAAAATTCAGTGCTGATATACAGGTTGCCAACGCTTCCACCCAGTCGGCGCCGGTTAACGCAAAAAGCTTGATGAAAGTGATCGCGCTTGGGGTGAAACATGGGCACCAGTTACAGTTTTCCGCCCAAGGAAGCGACGCCGAACAAGCGATTGCGGCACTGGGTGATGCCATTAAAGATGGGTTGGGAGAGAACGCATGAGTGCCATTCTGACCGTAACCTTCAATCCCGCACTCGACATGACAGGCTCAGTCAGTGCGTTGCAGCCTGGTGATGTCAATTTGGTGCAAAACTATACACTGCACCCGGCGGGAAAAGGCGTCAATGTCGCTCGTGTTTTAACGGATTTGGGCGCGACGGTCGCAGCGTCAGGTTTTCTTGGCGCAGATAACCAAGACCCGTTTGCCCACCTTTTTACCGAACACGGCATTGCCGATCACTTTTTGCGTGTACCGGGCGTTAGCCGCACCAACGTCAAGCTGGTTGAAAAAGCGGGACGTGTCACTGATTTGAATTTTCCTGGTATGGCGGTTGAACAGGCCGATATTGAGGCATTGACGGCGCGGTTGCTTAGTCTGGCTGAGCACCATGAGTGGATCGTGCTTGCGGGCAGTTTACCTCCCGGCGTCTCGACCGAGCAGTTGACCGCTTGGATAACCACCTTGCGCGATGCAGGGAAAAAAGTGGTTGTTGATACCAGTCAGCATGCCTTACGCGCAGCCGTTGAGGCAACCCCTTGGTTGGTTAAACCTAATGAAGCTGAACTGGCTCAATGCCTCAACGCGCCGATTAGCAATGAGCAAGCCGTGTTGCTGGCGCGCGGTGAGCAATTGTTTAACCAGGGGATCGCGAATGTGGTTATTTCTCGCGGCGTCGATGGGGTGCTTTGGCGCGATAAGGAAGGCTGGCTTAAGGCTGTGGCGCCTGCGCAATCAGTGGTGAGTACCGTTGGGGCGGGGGATTCTTTAGTGGCAGGGCTGGTATCAGGATGCCAGGCCGGCCTAAGCAAAGAGGCGGCGCTGTGTCGCGCGGTCGCTATCTCTGCGCTTGCTGTCACCCAAGTGGGGGTCGGTGTGCGCAATCGTAAAGACGTGAACCAATTAATCGAAAAAATCAGCGTGTCGCCTGTTGAGCTGTCAGTGCACGCGTAATAAAACCAATCCATGAGTGGGGTAAAAGGTATGAATCTGGTGATTGTGACGGCGTGCCCAAGTGGCGTCGCCAATACCGTTATCGCGGCTGGGCTGTTAGAAAAGGCCGTGATGTTAAAAGGATGGACGGCACAGATCGAGTGTCAGTCCAGTGTACAACCAACCCAGGCGGTATCGACAACTGATATTGAAAACGCTGACCGTGTTCTTTTGGTGGGGGAGCCAAAAGAGTCGGACCGCTTTAACGGCAAGCCTGTCTATCAAGCAAGCTTGAATGAAGTGATGGCCGATACCCAAGCGGTATTGGATGCCGCCGCGAATCATGCACAGCCGTATCACGCGCAGACGCAAAGCGAGAGCAGCACCGTCAGCATCGTGGGTATTACGGCGTGTCCTACCGGTGTTGCGCATACCTTTATGGCGGCAGAAGCGGTTGAAGAAGCGGCTAAAGCGAAAGGTTATCAGGTCAAAATTGAGACACGTGGCTCGGTAGGTGCGAAAAATGCATTAACAGATCAGGAAATTGAAGCGGCGGATCTCGTCTTTATCGCGGCGGATATTGAGGTCGACTTGAGCCGATTTGCGGGTAAACGTTTATACAAAACCAGTACGGGCACGGCGTTGAAAAAAGCGTCGCAGACGATCGATGATGCGCTTGCTAACGCAGAGGTCTATCAAACAACGCAAGCGAGTTCATCGAACAGCAGTGCCAACCAAGGTGAGCGCTCAGGTGTCTATAAGCACTTGATGACAGGCGTATCACATATGCTCCCTCTGGTCGTCGCCGGCGGGTTGGCTATCGCGCTCTCGTTCGTCTTTGGTATCGAGGCGTTCAAAGAAGAAGGGACGCTTGCGGCGGCATTAATGCAAATTGGTGGCGGCAGTGCATTCGCGCTGATGGTACCGGTATTGGCCGGGTTTATTGCCTTCTCAATTGCAGATCGCCCTGGTCTGGCGCCCGGCTTGATTGGTGGTATGCTTGCCGCGTCTACCGGTGCTGGGTTCTTAGGGGGGATACTGGCAGGTTTTATCGCCGGTTACAGTGCTAAATTTGTGGCAGACAAAGTCAGTTTGCCGGCCTCAATGGAAGCCCTTAAACCCATTCTCGTGATCCCTTTATTAGCCAGTTTGTTTACCGGTTTGGTGATGATCTATGTCGTGGGCGGGCCTGTCTCTGTTGCCATGGAAAGTCTTACCAGCTTCTTGCAGGGTATGAACTCGACCAATGCGGTGATCCTTGGCGTCGTTTTGGGCGCGATGATGTGCTTTGACCTTGGCGGTCCCGTCAACAAAGCGGCGTATACCTTTGGCGTCGGCCTGATTGAGAGTGGTACCTATATGCCGATGGCAGCCATTATGGCGGCAGGTATGGTGCCGGCGCTAGGGATGGGGCTATCGACGTTCTTAGCCAAGCGTAAATTTAATGATGCAGAACAAGAGGCGGGTAAAGCATCGTTTGTGCTTGGGCTGTGTTTTATCTCGGAAGGGGCGATTCCATTTGCGGCCAAAGACCCAATGCGAGTGATCCCATCGTGCATCGCAGGTGGTGCACTGACAGGAGCGATATCTATGCTAATTGGTGCAAAACTGATGGCACCACACGGTGGCCTCTTTGTGCTGTTGATCCCGAACGCAATCAGTCCGGTGTTGATGTATTTAGCCGCCATTGCCGCAGGTACGCTGGTAACTGGTTTGGTTTATGCGGTGCTTAAGCCCGTCAGCCAACCGTCACCCTTGACGGCGGCTGAACAGTCTTAACCTCACATTGAGTGGCGGACACGTAATAAAAAAGGCCCATCAGGGCCTTTTTTATGGCGGTAAAACGGGTTAAGAAAGCGCTTCTGGCTCGGGAACCATCGGATAGCGTACTCCCATCATTTGTTCCATGCAGTGAACAACCTGGCAGCTGTAGCCAAATTCGTTGTCATACCAGATGTATAGCACACAACGGTTTCCCTCGGCGATCGTCGCTTGGCTGTCCACCACGCCGGCAAAGCGCGATCCCACCAAGTCACTTGATACCAACTCCGTCGACTGGGTAAAGTCTATTTGCCCAGAGAGTGGTGAGTACAAGGCCACATCTTGCAAATAGGCGTTGATTTCGTCTTTGTGAGTTGGGTTATCTAAATTCAGGTTGGCGATAGCCATGGAAACATTTGGCGTGGGTACACGTACAGAGTTCCCCGTTAACTTACCTTTTAGCGCGGGCAAAGCTTTCGCGACCGCACTGGCGGCACCGGTGGACGTGAGAACCATATTCAATGAGGCAGAGCGACCACGGCGATCGCCCTTGTGGTAATTATCAATGAGGTTTTGATCATTGGTAAACGAGTGAACTGTCTCAATGTGTCCGCCATCAATACCAAATTTATCGTGCATGGCTTTGAGCACGGGTGTGATTGCATTGGTGGTACAGCTAGCGGCAGAAATAATTCGATCATCTTCGTTAATCACATCATGATTAACACCGAATACGACATTTTTAAGCTCGCCTTTGCCCGGCGCGGTGAGTAGCACTTTCTTGGCGCCTTTGCTGTCAAGGTGTTGACGCAAGCCTTGTTCATCACGCCACATGCCTGTGTTATCGACCACCAGTGCATCATGAATACCGAATTGGGTGTAATCGACTTCTGTTGGGTTATTGGCATAAATGACTTGGATAAAATTACCATTGGCGATCAATGCATTGCGCGATTCATCAACGGTAATGCTGCCATTGAATGGGCCGTGTACAGAATCGCGACGCAGCAGGCTGGCGCGCTTTTCCAGGTCGCCTTCTTTTCCGCCACGCACCACGATCGCGCGTAAACGTAAGGGATAGCCGGGACCGCTTTTTTCAATCAGTAAGCGCGCGAGTAAGCGACCGATACGACCAAAGCCATAAAGTACTACGTCTTTAGGGTCGACTCGATTACCCGTTCCCAATAAATGCCCCAATTGGTGATGTAGAAAATCAGGAATGCCGTTCTCACTGTCATGCTGTTGCCAGTAGGTCCATGCGAGCTGACCGATATCGATTTTACTGGGAGCAAGATCTAATTCAGCCATCACTTCGATCAACGGCAACGTTTGGCTGGGCGATAAGGTGCCCCCCGTATAGCGGCGCGCAACGCGGTGTGCCTTAATGATATCAATGGTGCTAGCGTTGATCAGTTGACGACCGAACAGTTGAATTTCAACGCCTTTTTGGCGGTAAAGCTGGCTAAGCAGCGGATACATGGTTTCAGAGTGAGTTTGACTGGTTTGCCAATCGAGTAGGTAGCTTTCTGGACTCATGAATCGACCTTTTTCACGAATGATAGTGGGTGGGCAGGGTGCCCAGTAGGGTATTTGGCTGATCGTCGCCAGCCTTTTGATTTTGCCGCGCAGTCTAAATGATGCGGAATTATTCACCTACTAAAAAAAAGTGGGCAGAGATAAAGACTTATGAGGGCGAGAGGTGGGGAAACGACGACCACAATATCTATCAAATGTGATCAAGATTGTAACTCATATGAAACAAATCAAATTGGGCACTTATAACTGTGAAGTGCTGTGTCCGTTGAATTGCCTTAATAATCGTCAAGAAAAAAGTAAGCAAAGAAGAAAAAACACAAGTTACACGCGTCTTTGCAGCGAAGCGTTACAAATCGATAGCAACTTGTGTTTATGTCTTAGCGACAGTAAGAGGGGGAGGGGTTAAATCCCTAGTTCGTCAAGTAAGTCATTACTACCGCTGTCTTTTTTGTCGCTTTTGTCGTTAGACTTTTCTTCTAGTTGGCGTACTGTTTCTGCTTCCAGAATGGAATCAGGATCAACCTCTTCCCCTTCTTCAAAGTCCTGAAGCTGAATAAACTCGGTACGCTCCATGGCAAGCTCAAGATAGAAGATATTGTTGTGCTCAGTGGTAAAGCTCACGCGGCGCGCCTGTGGCTTGTCGATGTTGCTATCGACTGACACCGTAATATTTTTGTTAACCGCCATCATCTTCGGCTGGTTTTGGGTGATAGAGGTTTGGATTGAACGCTTAATCTTACCGGTGAAATCGCCAATAATCTGGTTCATGAGCTCACCGAGCACATCGCCCACTTCATCTGCGGTGTGTAAGCTTGCTAACTCTTCTTCGGGGATCCCCATATGCTGCATGTAATTGCGGTAAATTTCTAACGCCGCGGCGGAGGAGAAGTTGATCACAACAAGGCCAGAGAAGCCACCATCAAACAGCACAAAACAGCCGAGGTCAGGCTTGAGGCTGGTTTTGGCAATCTTTTGTACCATAGCAGCATGGTGTACGGGAGAGTCAGTCGCTTTGGTTAATACTGCCGTGGCGGACTGACACAGTTTGAGCAGAATGTCCTCGGAGGTGACTACTTTGGTTTTTCTCATTATTCACTACCGTCATGGTTGATAAAACTTACTGTCAGTGTGGCACTGGATTGCGCGATTTGTACACCGATTTTCCGGATATCCGGATAAGGGATCACATTCATCTGTCTGTGACCGCGTATATTGGGTCATTGAGGATCACGCGGTAATACCTCCAGCAAATGATCAAGTACCGTGTTGATACGGGTTAATGCCTGAACAAGTGCTTCTGTTTGCTGATTGTTGGCGGCTTGTTCGGCCTCAAGACAGGCTTGGTGAAGCGCTGTCGCACCAATGCTGCCTGCGGCAGATTTCTGTTTGTGTGCCGCCTCTTTTAATGCTTGCCAGTGTTCAAAAGGCGGTTGCGATTGCGCGAGGGCGCGTAGGCCAGGGACGCTACGTTTGAGGAAAACATTCACAATGTCTTGATAGGCGTGTTGCTGTCCGCCATATAAGCGATCAACCACCGTTGGATCGAGTATAGATGGCGCGTCGGCGCTGGCTGTCACAGGGGGTGGAGTAGGTCGCGTCGTCGCGTGTGGACGGTTAATCCAATAGGTTAAGCGTTCGTCAAGCGGATCCAGCTCAATGGGCTTGGTAATGTAATCGTCCATGCCTGCTTCAAAACACCGTGTTTCTTCACCACTGAGCGCATTGGCGGTAATGGCGATAATAGGCACCCAACCCGATGCCCCTTGGATCTCGCGTAAAGCCGCGGTGAGTGCATAGCCATCCTTGTTGGGCATATGGCAGTCGGTCAGGACAAGATCCACCTGATGGTGTTGATACGCTGTGAGTGCCTGGTCACCATCATCCGCCATCACCACCTCATAGCCAAGATAATGGAGTTGCTGGGTGAGTACCTGTTGGTTCGTGGGGTTATCCTCTGCGACTAAAATACACCCGCGAGTGCGTTCGGGATCGCGTGCTTTGGCTTCTGCCTCGTCGGGAAGAGGCAACATAGCGTCAGATTCCGCCAACATACTGATATCGGGACTTTCAAGCCCAAGGCATACACGTAGACCGTGGACCAGACGACGATAGGTTAATGGTGAGGCAAACAGCTCTACGATGCGTTTATCAGGGTGGGTTGCCAGCGATAAGGTATGTTTGAGCGCAATCACATGATCGACCGCGCGTTCAGCGATTAATGTACTTGGCTCGGCGTGGGTGGTAATCAATAACCGGTGTGTGGCCAGTTGCTTGTCCACTTTCGACGGCGATGAATCATGGTGATAAGCGATATGCAAGTGCTCCAGATAGCGGCACACCGCGTGATTGAGTGCGTCTTGAGGAATATCCACTGCAACCGATAATTGTTGCGCATGCTCGCGATTAATCGGTCGCTCTGCAGGTTCTGCCAATGGGTTTACCGTATAATCGATACGCACGGTAAATCGTGTGCCGTTTCCCTGCTCACTCTCAATGTCAATCTCACCGCCGAGGAGATCGATAATATTCTTACAAATGGCTAAGCCGAGCCCTGAGCCTCCAAACTCTCGGGTGGTAGACGACTCCGCTTGGCTGAATGGCTGGAAGATAGTGTCGAGTTTATCTGGTGCAATGCCGATCCCGTTATCGGTGATGGTAAACACCAGCTGTGCTTTTTGCGCCTGTGGGTTATCTATCGCATCAATATTAACTGTTACAAAACCAGGCTGACGGTGATGGCCACCAGAGAACTTAATCGCATTACCAACCAGATTAAACAGTACCTGTTTTAATCGGTTGGGATCGCCCACCAGTTGATCGGGGAGGTGAGGGTTAATGAATAGTGACAGTGTCACCTTTCGCTTATTGGCATGATGGCTGACGGTGTCCATCACTTGCTCTACGGTATCGGACAAAGAAAAGGTGACACGTTCAAATTGCAGCTTTCCGGCCTCGGTGCGTGAAAAGTCGAGGATGTCGTTAATGATGGAGAGCAAAGAAAGAGCGGATTCGCGCACCGTGCTAATCAGGCTTTGCTGAGAGGGCGTTAACGACGAGCGACGAAGCATATCGAGCATCCCAATCACACCATTCATTGGTGTGCGGATTTCATGACTCATGGTGGCGAGAAATTGCGCTTTGGCGCGAGAGGCACTTTCTGCGCGCTCTTTTTCGGCCATTAATTGCTCTCGAGCCTGATTACGAGAAATGATATGCGCACGAAATATCACTAGACCATGGGCGATCTTACCGACTTCATCCGTCCGATCTTGAAAATTACTGGCCGGTGGGGTCATATCGCCAGCCACTAGGCGCTGCATGGAATCGGCGAGTTTGGCAATCGGCTGAGTGAATGTGCGGTAAATATAAAAGTACATCGCGCCACTGACGAACAAGATAAAAATCAGCAAATAGCCAAGGTTGAGCTGATTTGAGTGGAGTATTGAACGCAAATCAACCATTGAGCGGGTAACCACTTTTCCTGTCTGTTGTGCGAACGTTGAGAGCGCATCCTCAAGCGCTTGGTATTCTTGATCACTCAAGGTTCGCACTGCGGTCATGGCGCCGACTTTGGCACTGGGCTGATAGTTATTAAAAATGGCGATACCACTGCGCTTTAAACTGGTGAAATGGTGGCGGATGTTGGACAGTTTTTTCAGTGAGGCAGGGTCGTTGAGCTCGAACTGCGCCAAGGAAAGATAGCGCTCGAATGTTGCCATATCTTCCATAAAGCGTTGTCGGCTACTTTCTCGCCCATCTAGATATTGGTTAAGCTCAGTCAGCATATCGCCATTTTCATCGACCAGCTCATCAAGGTATTGCAACACGGCCAGGTTATCGGGCTGTGTGAGCGATTGTGAGGCCTTTAATTCGGCAATCAAGTTATCAATCGGTCGCACCACATCAATGGATAGTCGCATTACCTGTTTACGTGCCCATTGCTCAGCGACCGGATCAAACTCTGTTAAGACTTTTTGATGAGCGATACGTTGAAAGCGCTCATAAAGCTGGCTGATCAATGAAAGTCGCTGCTCTGCGTCGGGTTTTACCTCACGTAGGCGAGCCAGTAATTGTTCAAAATCTTGCTGACTTTCTAGAAAAACCGCGAGCGATTCATGACGGCCCATGACATATTTGAGCATGCTGGCATTCATATCACTGGCGGCACGCTGCATGCGCATGGTGATAATTGCACTCGGGATTTCTTGATGAGTAGCGCGGCCAACATCGCGGTTGACGCGCTCCTGCATGATGTAGCTCGAGACTGACAGGCCCAGCACCATCAAGGTGATGAAGGTCATGATCAACCCAATCTTGCTGACGATACTCTTACCAAATGGGCGAGGGTGATTTACCTTCATGACGATTCCTACATCCTTGTCAACGATTGATTTGGGCGTGATCCGTGTTAAATTGCGCGTTGTGTTGTTTGCTTTCATCACAGTGAAGCCAGACTATACTGCAAGGAGACTGGCGTCAGTCGTTTGTATGATTTGACGTTGTCACTCGGCCCCCTTATTTGAGCCAGACTGAAAGGGAAGAGGACGATGTGAGCAGACACCATGTCATAGAACGATGATCAGTTTATAGTATACAGTGCGCTAAGCACTGCGAAGCGTGACTCGCTTTCTAATTTCGCCTTCAATAGGCGCAAATAGCCGACGGGCACGGTACAATAGCGATAGTTGAATAGTCTAAGGACAAGTAATCATGGTAGTAGACTCAGACGGGTATCAAGCACTGATCGAACATTTTGCGTTTAATCTCTCTGTGTTTGAAAAACCGGGTGAAGCCATTGGCGATGATACCATTGCCGATATTGTGCACGATCTGGTCGCCTCTAATATTATGACCATTTGCGAGCAAAATCCTGGGCTTTCGTCTGCATTGCGCTTCACCATATTACGAGAGGCTGACCGTGTGGTTGAAGATATGGAAGAAGTGCTGGCGGGTCGGTGGGAGCAACCAGTGACCGCAGAGCAGGTAGGCTTTCTCGAAGAGTACGTTGCCTTGGTAAAAAACCTTTTTGATGGTGCCATGGTCGAGCTGCGCTAGTGACAAGCCCTGGCGGTTACCGTTTAATGCCTGTCTTCCTCTGCTTTTGTGATCTTGGCCGCGCGATACTGACAGCAAACCTCAGTTCGGTATACTAGGCGGTCCATTTACAACCTCAGATTTTACCATGTGCCAATCCGCCCCGCGTCACGCTATTCATGCGCTTTATTCCGCCCGTTTGGCTCGTGCAACGCGTCCCTATCTCGCACGTGGCGCCGGTGTAGACCGCTGCCCATCATGCATGTTAGTTCGTCATTTCTGTGTGTGTGAGTACCGAGCAGCGTGCCAGACCCATGCCGCGTTCATGTTACTCATGTACGATGATGAGGTGCTAAAACCCAGTAATACAGGACGTTTGATTGCTGACTGCGTCGCGGATACCTACGCGTTTATCTGGTCACGTACGCAGCCTGATCCTGATATGTTGGCGTTGTTATCCCGCTCAGCGTTTCAACCCTATGTTGTCTTTCCTGCTCAGTACACAACCCCGACGCGTATGACGGCGCCAGCACGTATCCATGACAGCGCGAAGCGGCCGTTATTTATCATCATTGACGGCACTTGGCGGGAGGCGAAAAAAATCTTTCGTAAAAGCCCTTGGCTTGATCACTTTCCGGTTTTAAGTATTGAACCTCAGGCATTATCTCGGTATCGCGTGCGCGATGCTCACGGTGAAAACCAACTGGCGACAGCAGAAGTGGCTGCGGAAGTGCTTGCTGTCAATCAAGAGCACAAGGCGGCAGATTACTTAAACCAATGGTTCGATGTCTTTCGTGAGCGATACCTCGCAGGCAAACGACAAAAACACCTTGCGGAAGACAATGCGTTGACGCGCTTTCTTGATGACGACCCCTTGTGAATGATGCCGACCCCTGAGTGAAAAGTCTGGTTGGAAAACAACGAAACTTGGGGCTAATCACGGACTTTTGCCTTGGTTTGCTGAATAATCTGGTTAAATAACGACAATTTAAGGTGGCTTAGCCATGTATTACGGCTTTGATGTGGGCGGCACAAAAATTGAATTTGGCGCCTTCGATAAACAACTCAATCGTGTTGCGACCGAGCGTCACCCAACACCAACGCAAGATTACCCCGCATTAATCGACACATTGGTGCGGTTGGTGGAAAAGTATGATGCGGAGTTAGGGCAAAAAGGAACCATTGGTATTGGTATTCCAGGCTCTCAAGCAGAAGATGGAACGGTGCTGACCGTCAATGTGCCCGCGGCAAATGGACAGTCGTTACGGGCTGATCTACAAGCACGCGTCGGGCGCGAAGTGCGTATTAGCAATGACGCCAATTGTTTTGCGTTGTCAGAAGCATGGGATGCGCAAGCGCAATCGGCGAAAACCGTGTTAGGGCTAATCTTGGGCACAGGCTTTGGTGGTGGCTTGGTGATCAATGGCAAAGTCATTAATGGCAAAAACCAAATGGCGGGCGAAGTCGGGCATATGCGTATGCCGATTGATGCCTGGCTAAGGTTGGGTGATAACCCGCCGATGTTTGCGTGTGGTTGTGGGAATAAAGGTTGCCTAGACAATTATTTATCTGGGCGTGGGTTTGAACAGCTTTATGCTCACTTTTATCAGCCGTTGTCAGCGATCGAAATCATCGAACAGTATCGCCAAGGTGAACCGGATGCGGTGGCATTTGTTGACTGCTTCTTTGATGTGTTAGCCATGGCTCTGGGGGGCGTATTAACCGCGTTTGATCCAGACATGGTCGTGCTTGGTGGCGGCCTATCTAACTTTGATGAGCTGTATCAAGCGATTCCTGAACGCTTACCGGCACACCTACTGTCTGCGGCTAACGCCCCTGATATTGTCAAAGCGCAGCACGGTGATGCGGGAGGGGTGCGTGGCGCTGCCTTCCTACACCTAACTTGATGCCAATAACAAAGCCGACGCAAGTCGGCTTTGTGGTGAGACATTTTATTCTGGTTTTTTATGCTGACAATGGCGGATGGCGTTGTCGAGTAATTCAAGTGCCGTTTTATCGGTTGGCGGTAACGCTGCGTCAGACTCAGCGATTGGCGTTGTACGCTCGCCCCAACGGATTAAGCCTGCGCCCCAAGTCAGGCCAGCGCCAAATGCCGCGGTGAGTAGCTGGCTATGTGGCTTGACCGCCCCTTGCTCAACTGCTTCGCACAAAGCGATGGGGATCGTGGCTGCTGAGGTATTGCCATAGCGCTGGATATTAATAAACGCCTTATCTAACTCGATGCCAGCGTGCTCACATAAGGTTTCGATAATCCGTTTGTTGGCTTGGTGTGGCACGACCAGATCAATACCGTCAGCATTGAGCTGATTCCGTGTTAACACCTGATTCGCCGCTGATCCCATGCCTTTAACCGCGCGTTTAAAAATGTCACGGCCGATAAAATCAAACGCAAAATAGCCATTGTCCGGGTCGAAGCGATCCATTGCGGTACCAAAGGCAGGGATCGCGAGTACATCACGGCCTGCTGGATCACAACCAAGTTGCGCGTCAAGTAGCCCCACTTCCTGTTCGCTTTTGCTCACCACGACCGCGCCGGCACCATCACCAAATAGCACGGCGGTATCGCGTTTGCTCCAATCCAAATACCAGGTTAAATGCTCTGCGCCGATAATGAGTGCATGCTGATAGTGGCCAGCTTGGAGCATCTTGGTTGCGGTTTCTAATCCGTATAAAAACCCGGTACAAGCGGCATTCATATCAAATGCAGCGGCACGAAGTGCACCTAAGTTGCCTTGCACTTTGGAGGCAATATTGGGGATCAGCGTGTCTGGTGAGCAGGTCGCTACAATCAACAGATCAAGCTGGCTTGCCTCAATGCCTGCCGCCGCTAATGCGCGTTGAGCGGCAACGGTGGCGAGCTCTGAGGTTTCTACATGACTCACTCGGCGCGCTTCAATACCTGTGCGTGAGCGAATCCATTCATCATTGGTCTCTAAAATTGTGCTGAGATCGTCATTGCTCAACACCGCGGGCGGAAGGCACTTCCCCCAGCCTGTAATTTCTGCAAATGCCATAGTTATTTACGGGTTGTTTAGCGTTGCGCTAGTGTAAACCTGAAACTCGGATGAAACAATTTTGATGGTTGATAAGGCGTGAAAAACACTACCTGGCGCAAACACCAGGTAGTGGGAGAGTGATTACCAGAACAGGCGAGTGAAAATCGCCAAGACAGCAATACAAACAATGTTGAGATATAAGCCAACACGCATCATATCACGTTGTTCTATATGGCCTGAACCAAACACAATGGCGTTTGGTGGCGTGGCGACCGGCAGCATAAAGGCACATGACGCGGCAATAGCGATCAGCGCAGAGAGTGCAACGGGTGACACACCCAATGCTTCGGCGATGGTAGCAAAAACCGGTACTAGGAGTGCAGCGCTGGCGGTATTACTCGCAAACTCAGTCAAGAAAATGACGAATGCCACCACGCCTAGCATAGTGAAAAACAGCCCAGATCCTGTCAGTGCATTGCTCAGGTGGTTGGCGAGAAACAAACTCGTGCCGGTTGCTTTGAGGACATTGCTCAAACAAATTCCCCCACCGAAGAGTAGCAGCACGCCCCAGTCAGCGGTTTTTTCGACTTCTTTCCATTTCACAACTCGCGTTGCCCCCAGCAAGACAATCGCGGATAACGCCACAATAGAGTCAAACTTGCTAAGGCCACCAAGCATGGCATTCAATGGTTTACTGAATATCCAGGCACTGACGGTCAGTGCGAAAATCACAAGCGTGATCACGCGAGGTTTGCTCCAGGTGAAGTCACGCTGATCCGCTTTAAAACTATGGTTAAGGTTCGGCTTGGTGAGCACATACAAGACGGCAACGGCGATGGGGAGCAATATCAGAGTGACAGGCAGGCCTAATTTCATCCAATCTGCAAAGCTAAGCCCAGCTTCAGCCGCCGCAATCGCATTTGGGGGACTACCGACAATGGTCGCTATGCCGCCGATGCTCGCGCAATAGGCAATACCCAAGAGCACAAACACATAGGTGCCATGATCTTTTTGATTATTTACCTTGTGCAAAATGCCTAACACCAGTGGCAGCATCATAGCGGTTGTCGCGGTGTTACTGATCCACATGGATAGAGCGGCCGTGACCCCAAATAACATCATGACGGCCACCGACATTTTGCCTTGGGCAATGGTGAGCACTTTATTGGCGATGGCTTGATCGAGGCCTTGTGCTTGCAGCGCGGCTGCCAAGGCAAAACCACCGAGAAAGAGAAAAATGATGGGATTGGCGAAATTTGACATCGCTGCCGGTGTTTCAAACACGCCAAGCGCGACGGCCATAATGGGCACCAGGATCGCGGTGATGCTGACATGAATCGCTTCAGTCAGCCATAACACGGCAATGAATATCAGTAAGCTTAGGCCGGTTGTGACATCTGTTTCAAACGGCAGGGTGTTGTACAAGATGAAAAACAGGGCAATGTCAGCAAACAAGATCCACGCTTTTCTATCCAGCCCCGACGCACGGGAGGAAAGGGTTTGCACATCCATAGGGCGTCCTTTTTTAAACGTTATTGAGTATTTTTATAATGTTTTGCTTTGAGTTTTTAGGTGCTTGATAGGGGTAGGGTTACTGCCATTTGGGCGACAGTGGGCCTCCAAGCGACGGCTAATATACGCCTAAATAGTCCGCGTGTTAATCGATTGCAGGCAGGTTTTTAAACAAATGATTAAAGTAATGTGAAAATTGTGATTGGGTCGGCACTGGTCGATATTGGGGTTAGTCGTTCGACGTTGAGACGCCACTGATTGGCTCTTTTGGGCCGGTAAACTTGGGTTTGACGTTGAGAATAAAGCTATCAAGTACCGCTTTGGTTCTTGCTAATACTTCACGTGCGCGAATTTTGACACCTGCCCAGCCTTGCGGACTCGGTACAGCGTAACAAATAGCATCAATATTGTTTACATCGGCGAGAAATAACGCACGCTCGCAATGAAACTGTTGGCTGATCACGGTGTAGCGCGCCAAACTGAAAACGGTTTTCGCGCGGACAACGGAGTCCAGCGTTCGAAAACCCGCATAGTCAAGGTGAATCGTCTCTTCCGGGATCCCTGCTTGACGTAAATCTCGCTTCATCGTCCAGGGCTCATTATACGAGCGGTGCGCGTTGTCGCCACTGAGTAAAAGGTGCTGAATCTTACCCGCATGATATAACGACTCCGCGGCTTCAATCCGGTAGGTATAATAGGGATTGGGTGTTTTACCAATATACTTACTGGTTCCCAGAACCAAGCCGACTTGCCGAGCGGGTAGCGTCTCAGCTTGTTGATAAACACGTCCTTTGGCATTAAGCGTGATCGCGATATCACTGGCGGCCATCACGATAGCGGTGACCACAGTAAAACCAATCAATGTGAAAATCGCCCGATGAAAAAGGCGCTGGAGAGCCATGGTGCGTTTTATTACCTTTGCGCGAATTAAGCCGCACTCGGGGTCACGTGTGCGGGCAAGTAGATGGAATAATAGCAAAAAAAGCGCCGGGATAGACGCTTTTTTCTGTTAGGCTCGCGTTAAAAAGAGGTCCGTTTGTAAGCACGATATTGTGGTGACCAGAAGCTCTCTTCAATACGCTTTTTAAGGGCCTCGTCAGACAGTTCTGAGGCAACCCCCTCAGCAATAGCCTCTTTCGCAACCGCAAACGCGATGCGTTTTGATACCTGCGTGATATCTTCCAACGACGGTAGTAGGGCGCCTGTGCCACGCTTGGCTAATGGCGAGCACTCAGCTAAAGCGCGCGATGAGGCCATCAGCATGCCATCTGTCACCCGGGATGCAGCAACCGCTAACACGCCCAGCCCAATGCCTGGGAAAATATAGCTGTTATTACACTGTGCAATAGGAAAGGTCTTGCCATTGTCTAAACGAACAGGTTCGAACGGACTCCCTGTGGCAACCAGCGCTTGGCCGTCAGTCCAGCGCAAAATATCAAAGGGCGTTGCCTCCACACGGCTGGTAGGGTTAGAGAGAGGGAAAACGATAGGACGTGGGCAATTGGCATGCATTTCTTTCACCACATCCTCGGTAAATAATCCAGGTGCGCCAGAGACGCCGACCAATACGGTCGGTTTCGCATTCCGCACGACATCGAGCAACGAAATGTTACTGTCTTCTAACTGCCAGTGGTTGAGCGCCTCGCTCTTTTGCACCAGCCGTTGCTGAAAGTCGAGTAAGTTAGGCATGGCATCGATTAATAGCCCCCAACGGTCGACCATGTAGACACGTGCGCGCGCCTCTTGATCGGAGATACCTTCAGATACCATTTGCGCGATGATCGCTTCGGCAATACCACAACCGGCTGATCCAGCGCCCAAAAATGTGATGCGTTGCTCGGAGAGCTTAGTACCTGCGGCTTTACACGCTGCAATCAAAGAGCCAACAGTCACCGCGGCAGTACCTTGAATATCGTCATTAAAGCAGCAGACTCTATCCTTATATCGCTCCAGGATCGGCATAGCATTTTTTTGTGCAAAGTCTTCAAATTGAATCAAGGCATCTGGCCAGCGGCGTTGAACCGCTTGGATAAACTCTTCAATAAAGGCATCGTATTCTTGTCCGCTGATGCGGGTGTGACGCCAGCCCATATACATGGGATCAGAAAGGCGTTGTGGGTTATTGGTACCGACATCCAACACAATAGGGAGTGTGTAGGCTGGACTGATCCCACCACAAGCTGTGTAAAGCGACAGCTTACCAATCGGGATGCCCATGCCGCCAATTCCCTGATCGCCGAGTCCGAGAATACGCTCCCCATCGGTGACAACAATCACTTTGACGTTATGACGAGAGGCGTTATTAAGTACATCATCAATGCGATCGCGGTTAGGATAAGAAATGAAAAGCCCGCGGCCTCGGCGATAGATATTGGAGAAGTTCTCACAGGCTGCGCCTACCGTCGGAGTATAGATGATGGGCATCATTTCGGTAATATGGTTGGAAACTAACCGGTAAAAAAGCGTTTCATTGGTATCTTGGATGTTGCGTAGATAAATATGCTTGTCGATATCGTTCTCGAAGCGCTGATACTGTTGGTAGGCACGCTCAGTTTGTTCTTCAATCGTTTCGATGGCGTCAGGCAATAAGCCCTCGAGGTTAAAAAACTTACGCTCTTCGACGCTGAATGCGCTTCCTTTATTCAACAATGGCGTTTCTAGCAAGGCTGGTCCCGCATAGGGAATATAGAGAGGACGTTTTTGGTTATTCATGAATGATCAGACTCGATGTTGTCTTTTAATTAGGTCGATGATGAGTATTGGGCGTTATCTGGTGCCTTCGTGGCAAAAATGATCCCTTGCGAAACGCTTTAAAGGCGTCAGTCTGCGATAGCCCATAATTACGCTGTAATTGGGGACAAAGTTTAGGCATGAATGGTGACCTAATTCAACTTTTTTACTTGATTGTGCGGGATCGGCAGAGGTATCTAAGAGAGCGTTTAAATTTGTTATCAGCGCTGAACGGCTCATTTTTTTCTGATTATTCAAACGTTTGTACATAGAAAAAACGGAAGTTAGATCACAACCTCCGGCAAAACTGCGCACGGGACATGGAAGCTGACTACACTAGAGGTGGTGAGCGAATAGTGACAAGGCCACGCCTTATCCTATTCAGCTTCTCCAATTTGGTATGAGCTAATAATAATAATGTTGGCTGAGCACATTTAATGGAAGGTTAAAAGAGGTAGTCCAATGAAGTCACTCATTGCCGCCAGCTTGCTGGTTTTCTCAACCACCACAGTCGCTGCAAACTTAGGCGATCTTGATTATATCACTGAGGTGTATCCGCCGTTTAACTATGAAGAGCGCGGTGAGTTAAAGGGAATTGCGGTTGATTTTCTCGAAGCTGCAACAGAAGCAGCAGGGGATCCGGTAAGCCGAGATCAAGTGAAGATTCAGCCATGGGCACGTGGTTATGCCACGGCACTGTCTGAGCCCAATACCGTATTGTTTTCAACCACACGGACGGATGAACGGGAAGATAAGTTTAAATGGGTAGGGCCGATTACAGACACAAAAATTGTTGTCTGGGCCCCTAAAAGCAAAGGGATCACTATCGACAATGCGAGTGACTTTGCCAACTATAAAGTCGGCGTTGTACGCGATGACGTCGGTGAGCACTTGTTACGCTCAATGGGTGTCGATGAAGGCGCGCTACGCCTCTCGCCAAAAGCGGATTTACTCGCCAAACAATTGGCGGCGGGTCGTGTTGATATGTGGGCGTACGAGGAAAACGTCAGTGCCTTCATTATGAGCCAAAACAATATTGACACTAGCCAGTTTGAAGTGGTTCATGTCTTGGATGAGTCTCAGCTCTACTATAGCTTTAGTAACAACACGCCAGATAGCTATGTTGAAAAGCTACAAGCGGGCATTGATCAAGCGACCGCCGATGGCACGCTTGAGGAAATCAAAAGCAAGTACAAGTAGTATGACGCGAGTGTTGTCACGAAAAAGCGCTTAGCGACTGACACGCGCTGCCGAATAAAACGGGCCTAAGTCTAACAGGCCCGTTTTTTTATGCTATTGATAACAAGTGCTCGGGGCTAGTCGCGAAAGTTTTCAAATTGGAAAGGCTGCTCAAAGTCACTTTCCTTGATTAATTGAATCACTGCCTGCAAATCATCCCGTTTCTTTCCGGTGACACGCACTTGCTCGCCCTGAATCTGGGTTTGCACTTTCATCTTGGCATCTTTAATCGCTTTGGTGATCTTCTTCGCGACAGGCGTTTCAATACCGTTTTTAAATTTCACCTGTTGATAAAAGGTTTTGCCAGAGTGAACCATGTCTTGGATATCCATTGCGCGTGCATCAACACCACGCTTGGCGAGATTACTGCGCAGCATGTCCATCATTTGGTTAACCTGAAAATCCGCTTCAGCCGTTACTTTCACGGTTTCTTTATCGAGTTCGAAGCTGGCCTCAACACCACGAAAATCAAAGCGAGTTGCAAGCTCTCGGTTGGCGTTGTCCACTGCGTTTTTTAGCTCAACGTTGTCAATTTCAGAGACAATATCAAATGAAGGCATAGTCTTTTCCTAATTGGGGCGTGAGCCAGTCACGCCGATAAATCGTCAGTCATTATGGGGTGTTGCGCGCCGCGACGGCATCAGCCAGTTGCTCGAGCAAGCGCTCGGTATCGGCCCATCCCAGACAGGGGTCAGTGATCGACTGGCCATAAACGCGTGATTGCTCGTCACCCATGGTTTGATTGCCTTCTTGTAAGAAGCTCTCAGCCATGATACCGGCAATCGCTTGCTCGCCATGGCGGATCTGATCAGCAATATTCGCGCATACATCAAGCTGGCGGCGATGCTGCTTTTGGCAATTACCGTGGCTGAAGTCTACCACAAGCTTACCAGGCAATTTGAAATCGCTTAGCGTTTGCGCGGCGGCTTTCACATCGTCGGCGTAATAGTTCGGCTGATGACCGCCGCGTAAAATGACATGCCCATCTGGGTTGCCTGCGGTTCGATAAATGGTCATGCTGCCATTTTTGTCGGGTGAGCAGAAAAGGTGAGACTCTCTGCTCGCGCGAATGGCATCGACGGCAATACGGATATTGCCGTCTGTGCCATTTTTAAAGCCGACAGGGCTGGAGAGTGCAGAGGCCATTTCACGATGAATTTGTGATTCTGTCGTGCGGGCGCCAATCGCTCCCCAGCTGATCAAGTCAGCGATATACTGACCCGTGATCATGTCGAGAAACTCGGTAGCAGTCGGCAGTCCCATTTTGTTGATATCGAGCAGGAGCTCACGCGCCGTAAACAGGCCTGCACGAATATCACCGCTTCCGTCAAGGTGCGGGTCATTGATAAGGCCTTTCCAACCGACAACCGTACGTGGCTTTTCAAAATATGTGCGCATCACCACCAATAATTGGTCGCTGTACTTATCGGCGAGCGGTTTAAGCTTGGCTGCGTAATCACGGGCCGCGTCGGGATCATGAACAGAGCAGGGACCAACAATCGCTAGCAGCCTCGTATCGTCGCCATTGAGAATACGACTGATCGCCTGTCGTGCGGCGGTAATATGGTGAGCAACATTGTCGTTGATGGGGTGGGCAGCTTCCACCTCTGCAGGCGTAGGCATGGTATCAACCACACGTGTTCGAAGCTCATCGGTTTTCAGTGGCATAGAGGACAGCCTTCCTCACATCTTATTCTGTTGCGAAGCCAGTAAGATAGCAAAAAACGCCGCCCATGAAAGCATCAATGTGACATCTGTTGGATTTTTCTTGTCAGAGCGGTGATCACCGAGGCGTATTTTAGTGAATTGATGATGAGCGCCTCAGTGGCAAATGACTCAGGCGCACGTTTAGGCTACGAGGAGCAGCTAAGGGTCATATCTTTCTCTTCATCGGCGGGACGCCGAGCAAGAGAGTCAAGCGCGGAATGTGACGCAAACGGGGAAGCCAGTACTGTCATCAAATTGTGAGTTGGCTGCATGTCACCTTGTTCTGCCGCCTCTATCGCCTGCTGGGCCAAATAATTACGTAAAATAAACTTAGGATTGGTTGCCTGCATGCCAGCGAGGCGAGTGTTGTCGTCATGATCTGCCACCCGTTGGTGGTATTCGCTTAACCAAGCCGTTAAGGCATCGGCATCTGATACGAGGTCGTTAAACTGGCTGAGTGTCTTTGCACTTAATAGCGCCTCTTGCTTGATGTCACTGAGCCTGCGAAAGAAAAGGGTGTAGTCGACTTGTTGAGATTCGAGCAATGAAAAAAGCGCGTTGAACAAATCACTGTCCCCTTGCTGTGCATCGGACAACCCTAGCTTGTCGCGCATGGCTTTGCTGTAAGCTACCTGGAGATGGTGTTCATAACCGCCGAGAATGTCGTTAATCACGTCACTTTCAAGCAGTGGGGTAAAGGCGTAGCCAAGCGCAGAGAGGTTCCATAGCGCGATAGCAGGCTGCTGATTAAAGGCATATCGCCCCGTGTAATCAGTGTGGTTACAAATATTGCTCGGGTTGAAATCATCCAAAAAAGCATAGGGGCCATAATCGAAGGTCTGGCCTAAAATCGACATATTGTCGGTATTCATGACACCATGGTTAAAACCAACCGCTTGCCACTTGGCAATCATTTCTGCCGTGCGCTCGACAATTTCTTGTAGCAAGGCGGCATAAGGCTTCTCGGCCTCGGCAAGCTCAGGAAAATGGCGTGCAATGACATAGTCTGCCAGCGTACCCAGTGCATCGTGCTGTTGGCTGTAAAACAAGTACTCAAAATGGCCGAAACGCACGTGGCTTTCCGAGACCCGAAGTAAGGTTGCGGCCGTCTCGATGCGCTCGCGCATCACCGGGGTATCGCTGGTGGCCATGGCTAATGCCTGCGTGGTAGGGATGTTGAGTCCCTTCATGGCCGCGCTCGCGAGATACTCACGGAGGGTGGAACGTAACACCGCACGCCCGTCGCCGTGGCGGCTATAGGGCGTTTTTCCCGCCCCTTTTAAATGCCAATCCCAGAGTGTGCCATTATCATCACGCCACTCTCCCAATAACACCCCACGACCATCACCGAGCTCAGGGTTGTATTGGCCGAATTGGTGCCCTGTGTATTTCATTGCAAAGGGTTTGCGGCCCGCAAGCGGCGCCTCCGCAGACAGAATTGCACGAAAGCGTTCACTGTGAATGTCTGCCGTCGTTAAGCCGAGTTCATCAGCTAGCGCGGCGTTGTATGTTAGAAGCCGGCCGTTGTCCAAAGGCGTAGGGGTCACTGCTTTACCCAATGCGCTCCCTAATTGGCTAAAGCTAAACCGAATATGTTCACCATCAAATACTGCCATGCATCCCCCTTTAGGTTAATCATTTAAGCCTAACAGCCTGTCAGCCGCTAACAAGGGATAGAATGTAGGGGTATTGGTTGACATGGGTTGGTGTTTTTTTCCTCACCCGAACCGTATTTCTTCCACATCTCAAGGACAAATTGCGTATACTCACGGGCATTATTTTCTACAGCGCTGAGACAATGATTAAACTAGGGCAATACAACAAACTATCAGTGGTGAAACAGGCAGACTTTGGCGTGTTCCTTGATGGCGATGACTTTGGCAATATTTTGCTGCCGACCCGTTACGTCCCTGAGAATACCCGTGTTGGTGATACGCTCAATGTGTTCATCTACTTTGACTCCGAAGATGAGATTATTGCCACGACTGAAACACCCTATGCGCAAGTGGGTGAGTTTGCATCATTGCGCTGTGTTGGCGTCAATACGGTCGGGGCGTTTGTCGACTGGGGGTTAAGCAAAGATTTGTTGGTGCCCTTTAGCGAGCAACGTACGCGCATGGAGGAGGGAAAACCCTATGTGGTGCGGGTTTATACCGACAAGGCATCTGGGCGTATTGTTGCTAGCCGCAAGTTCAATAAGTTTATCAGTGAGGAGCCGCCTCAGGTAAAAGTCGGCGATAAGGTCTCGGTGATCATTACTGACATCACTGATCTCGGCTTTAAGTGCGTGGTGAATAACCAGCATTGGGGGCTTATCTATCGCGCTGAAGCGTTCGGTAAGCTGTTTATCGGCAAAAAACTTAGTGCCTATGTAAAAACCGTTCGTGAGGATGGCAAAGTTGATCTGGCATTACAAAAACATGGTAAAGCGCGGGTTGACGATCTCAGTGACAAAGTGATTAAGATGCTAGAGAGCAAAGGGGGCTTTTTACCACTTAATGATAAAAGCTCACCTGACGCTATTTTTTCTCTCTTTCGTACCAGCAAGGCGACCTTTAAGAAAACACTGGGTGGGCTTTATAAGCAACGTAAAATTCGTATTGAACAGGACGGCATTTACCTGAACAAGTGACGGTGTCACAAATTCCCGATAAAAAAAGACCCGGAACGTCCTGTTCCGGGTTCAGGGAAAAGGCTCAAGGAGCCATATGCCAATATTTAGGTTGTGATTCCTATAGTGTAGTCTATCAATAGCGACATGCCAGTTTGTGACACAATTTTGTTAAAGGATAAGTATTATCAGGGACCTAGCGAGCGCGTTGAGGTCCCTGATTTTTTAGCGAGCATATCGAGGGTCGCTTAGTACAAGCAGCTTATGGTGTTGGAATAGCCGTTCGCCATTCTTGCCATACTTTTTTACTCTCACTGTGCAGCAAGAAGTGACGATGATCATTGGCCACTGGCTGCAAAGGTTGATCGTCCGGGGTTGAGAAAGCAATACCGCCTTTCAGCAAACTATCAATCGTGCCGCTTTTGAGATCTGCACCCGTTAGTCCAATGGAGACATCGACCCCGGACTCGTTCCAAAAGACCGTGTTTTCACGAACCAGGTGTGCATATTGCGGCGCGATTTGTAGTTCGAAAATGACTCGGTCAGACAGTTCGCCTAATCTAACGCTAGAGACAATACCCACTTCGATATCGCGATGTAATACCGGTGTGCCAGGGGCGATAGAGTGGCGAGCGTCGCTCTCCAGGATGAGTGTCAGCCCTTTTGGGTATTTGGGCGAGTCATGGAGGGTGAACTGTTGGGTGAAGTCACCCTCGCCGGGGACCACCGAGATATAGGTGCCAAATAGTGAGTCCAAGTTCTCTGTTTTGGTCAGACTGAGGACGGGTTGAGTGAGCCAGAAATAGCTGCCGGTGCGTGCAAGCGCATTTTTGTATTCAGGGTAGAGACGAGCCTGAATGGTCACGTTTTCGTGGTCGAAGTCGGGGCTTAGGGTGATCACTTCGCCAACATCGACTCCTTGATAACGGATCGCGCTGCCCACTTTTACCCCGTTGGCCTGGTCAACCGTTAGCCTAATATCTACACCGTATTGAGCGGCTTCTTGCTTTGAGGGGTAAAGCTTCCAATCTCCGTTTCGTTTATTACTAATACCAGGCATGGTGCCGAACGCAATACCGCCGTTAACCAGTGAACGCAACGAGCCTGTATTAATTTCGACGCCGCTGAGGTTGGCTTTGATATCCAGCCCAGATTGATTCCAAAATACGGTTTGTGGATTAATCAGATGCTTATAGCGATTACTCACTGCAATGGCGATGGACACAGTGTTGCCGTTAAGCTGATATCCTTCCACTTGGCCGACCACAAAATTGCGGTACATCACGGGACTGCCTTCACTCACACCAGGCATACGACTCGCCACTAAGGTAAAGCGTGTTTCACCGCGTGCATCTTGCTTGGCGTGCTTCGCTTGAATAGGGGAGGTGTAAAGTGGATATGTCTCATTGATGCCTTTCGCCCCTTCGCTGGTAAAGCTTAAAGCCGGGTCGGCGATTTGTTCCATCGCTGGCACGACCACATTGAGACCGTCACCACTGAGCTCGCCCGTGATCCCACCGAGAATAAAAAACTGCGATTGTTGTTTCACCAAGTGGCGGTATTCTGGATAAATCAATAGCTTTAAAGTGACAGTGTCACTTTCATTGAGCGCGACACGGTCGATAAAGCCCACTTGAATGCCGCGATGCAATACTTTGGTGTGGGGGGTTAAGCCGTATGCATCGTCTGCGGTTAAGGTTACTGTGAGGGCACCGGTCAGTTGCTTTTGCTGTTGGTGCCAGGTTCGGGCGGTAAATACATCGTCAGGCATCGCGGGATCAGCATCTGCCGAACCAGGTTGGATCGTCAAGTAGTTGCCGAGGACTAAATTACCCAGATTCTTTAGTCCATCAAAACCAATTTGGGGCTGCTCTATCTGAAAGTAGGTGTCTTGGTTGAGCAGCCAGGTCATGCTCGGGTCAATGTGTGCGGTTGCGACTGGACGTTGTTGCTGTGCCGCGACGTCTATGTGGGTAATTTCACCGACTTCTAATCCTTGATAGGTGATCTTCGTCCCCGCGCCGGGCAGCCCATGTTGTTCAGGGAGCGCTATTTGTATCGATTGACCGCGTGCGGCCTGCGAAAGGCTTTGGTAAAGCTGAAAAGGGCGATTGTCCTCAAGTGTTGGGCTTGCTTTCGGGGAGTCGAATGCAATGCCACCGGCAATCAAGCTCGCCACACTCTCGAGCTGCACATCAACACCCGACACATCAACATTGGCTTTTACACCGCTGATCGACCAAAAGCGTGAGTCTTGTTTGAGTAAATGCGAGAATTGCGGCTCAATTAACGCGGAGAGCGTCACCCCTTGCGAATCTTGATCAAGCCGGTAACTGTAAATTTCGCCGACACGAATTTTCCGATAGTAAATCGGCGAACCGACATTCAGTGAGCCTAATGTCGGTGCGTGTAGCTTGACGGTTGTGCCGGCTTTTTCTGCGATATCTGTCGGTGGTTCGTCACGCGCGACGAAGGATAGGCTGGGGTCACCACTGCCAGGCTGTAAGGCAATATAGTTGCCTGAGACCAAGGTTTCGAGGCCGCTGATCCCAGTGATCGAGGCGCGTGGTTTCACAAGCCAAAACTCGGTGCCACTTGTGAGCAGTTGCGTCGCCTCTGGATAGATATTGGCGTCAACATAAATGCCGTCCAAGTCATCCGCGAGTGTAATATTTCGCACCTTACCCACTTCCAACCCTTGGTAACGGATCGTGGTTTGCCCAGCCTCCAAGCCTTGCGCATCGCTAAACACAATTTGAATCCGTTGCCCCGCTTCACTGATGGATTGAAACAGGAGCCAAGCGGCCATCAGCAAGGCCAATACAGGCAGTATCCATAGGGGAGACAAGCCATAGCTGCTTTTAACGATCGGTGAGGGTATGTCTTGTTTGTCGCTCATGATGATCCCATATCAAACGCGTATCAAGAAATTCAGTGGCAAGCATGGTTAATACCACGACCAAGCCGAATGCAATGGCACCCGGTCCAGGCATAAAGTCCATAATGCGACCACGATCGACTAAGGCGACCATAAACGCAATCACAAATAAGTCCATCATCGACCACTTTCCAATCCATTTCACCCCTCGGTATAGCCACATATGTTGACGTGGTGTGATGGCGGTGGTGCACCGTAAGCTTATTAATATCAAACCTAGCCCTAGTATCTTTGCTACGGGCACGACGATGCTGGCAGTAAAAATGATCGCAGCGATGCCTGGCATCCCATTATTAATCAGACTCGCGACGCCCGAAAAAATGGTGTCTTCAAGTCGAATGCCGTTGGAGAACAAAATGGAGATTGGGAACAGGTTGGCCGGAAACAGAAAAATGGTAGCGGTAATTAAACAGGCCCAAGTCTTTTGCTCGCTTCGAACCATTCGGCGGTGAAGCGGTAAATGACATCGACGACAGTGATCGCTTTCCTGGTGCCCTTGTGTTAAGCCGCAGTGGCTGCACCGGATAAGAGGGGATGGCTCGGATTCTGGTGCTGGGCGAGTAAAGGCATCCCAGTATCTTTGCGTGTTTACCCGCACCAGTAAAACCGATAGTAGGATTTGTATCGTCGCATAGCAGGCAAGCCCCACGGAAAAGTGCAAGGTGGCGTAGTCTTGAATTTTAAAACAGGCGATGGCTAAGCTGACCATTAAAACATCCGCCATCACCCAGTGGCGGCTGTGCGCAATCACGCGTACCGCTGGGCGAAACCAGCGGATGGATTGTTGGCGTCGAGACAGGTGCATCACCAATAACGCACAGGTGAACAAAAGCGGTGCAAATGAAGCACAGAATATGACGAGGCTAGCGACAAACGGGAATGAAGACCAGAGAATCTTGGCACCGGTAAGCACGGATGTGGTGATGGTTTTTCCCAACAAATCGATGGAAAGGAGCGGCAGAAGGTGAGCGGGAAGAAACAGCACCAAAATCGTGAGTGCCAAGGCTATCTCTCCATTAAAAGACAGCCGTCGTCCGTGCGCGAGCTTGGTCGCGCAACGTGGGCAGATAGCAAGATGATCGGAGTCAGTTTGGCACGGTTGTAACACCAGATCGCACCCCGAGCACCTCGTTAAAGGTGGGGACGCCGCAAACGGTGTGTCTGGTGACTGTGTCATGGTCTACTTTCCCGCCGCCTGTTGTATTTGCCCATACAAGGTTTGATATACCCCGGGCGCATTGACTAACTCTGTGTGCGTGCCTTGTTGGGTCACTTGTCCTTCATCCAACACATAAATCACATCGGCTTCTTTAACCGCAGAGAGGCGGTGAGCCACGATAAGGGTCGTCCGTCCCGCCAAAAATGTTTGCATTGCTTGATGTAGCGCGCGCTCAGTGGCCGTGTCTAGGGCGGACGTGGCTTCATCCAAAATAACCAGTTTAGGGTCACTCAGGAGCATTCGTGCAATCGCCACACGTTGTCGCTGACCGCCAGATAAACGGATCCCTTGTCGTCCAAGCGGTGTATCTAGCCCGTCGGTGAGTTGTGTCACCACATCCCCCAATTGGGCGTGCTCGATAGCTTGCCAAAGCGCGGTGTCGGCAAGGTGACGGCCTAAGCATAAGTTATTTCTCAACGTATCATTAAACAGCACTGGCTGTTGCAATACCACGGCAATTTGATGACGGAGAGCATCCATGTCGACATGGTTAATCGAGTGGCCGTTAAAGCGTATATCACCTTGTTCTACCGGATACAGTCCTAACAGCAACTGAATAAGGGTTGATTTTCCGCCGCCACTGGCACCAACCAATGCCACACGCTGGCCGGCAGGGATACGCATGCTTAAACCATTGAGTACCGACTTATCCTCATCGTAGGAGAAACATAGATTATCAATCTCGACCGTTAAGCCCGAGGCCTGTGTGTGGGCGGCGATACGACTTGGGTCAATGCCCGCGGGTCGACGCGGCTCTTCGGCCAGTTGTAAAACCTCATTAATACGCGTCATCGCGGCTTTAGCACTATACCAAGCAAATTGAATCCCGAGCAGCTCTTGCACTGGGCCGAGCATAAACCACAAATAACCAAACACCGCGAACATCAGACCAATCGATAAATCACTGAAAAAGACCATTCCCATTGCTACAGCGCGAAAGAGCTCGAAACCGATCAAGAACATTAAAAATGATAAGCGTCCCGCGGCTTCTGACTGCCAGGCATACTTGTCAGCACTGTCTTTAATCTCACTGGCACTGTGGTCAAGCTGACGCAAATACTCACGTTCACGATTGGCAGCACGAAGTTGATACAAACCGTCTAACGTATCCACGAGACGTTGCTGGAAGCGCTCAAAAGATTGGTTCTCTTGTGTTTTAAGGTGCTTAACTCGTTGGCCAAGGGTGCGGCTTAACGCCACGACAATAGGGTTAATCAGTAAGATGAACAAGCCGAGTCGCCAATCAATCCAAAGTAAGACGACCGCGGTGCCGGTGACCGTCAACAGACCAATAATAAACTTGCTTAGTGTGGTACCAATAAACTTATCGATGGTTTCGACATCGGTGACAAGGTGAGAGGTGAGGCCGCCACTCCCACGTAATTCGTACTCACGCATACTGATCCGCCCAAGTTTGGCGATCAAGTGTTGGCGGATTTTGTAGGTGATTGCCTTACCAACCAGGGTAAATTGGCGGCTTTGTAGAATGTTAAGTCCTTGGCTGACGATGCGCATGATAACGACAATGATCAGCACAGCGGCAATGTAAACGCCCGCCTGTTGCCAGCTTATAGGCAGGAGGGTGTTGAGTACCGCAAGTCCCCAGTCTGGCTTATCCAATAGCACCTCATCGACCAATAACGGCATGAGTAACGGGATAGGCACACTGACCAAGGTGGCGGCAATGGCTACCACGTTAGCCCAAATGAGCCGGGTGCGATGGGGTCGAGCTTGGTCAAGAAGCCAGCGCCAGGTGATCATAAATAGGGATACTCAATTGAAAAGTCTTTGGATTATTTCTATTGTAATGGTCTTGTTGTTTGAGATGCAGTGATTTATGGAAAACAAAGCTGATTTTTACCGCTTGTTAACCCAACAAGCGGTTGCGTTGTGCGAAGGGGAACCCAACCTTATTGCAAAACTGGCCAATATAAGTGCGTTACTCAATAGCCAGCTTGAAGATATTAACTGGGTGGGTTTCTATCTCGACGAGGGAGAAGAGTTAGTCCTTGGCCCGTTTCAAGGTCAACCAGCCTGTGTACGCATCCCCTATGATAAAGGGGTATGTGGGGCCGCCTATCGTCAGGATACCGTAATGCGAGTAGAAGATGTGCACGCCTTTGAAGGACATATTGCGTGTGATGCGGCGAGTAACTCGGAAATTGTGGTGCCTGTTCGGGTCAATAATCAATTGCAGGCAGTACTGGATATTGATAGTCCAAGTATCGGTCGCTTTGACCAAGAAGATGAACATGGACTCGCTACCTTGGTCAAAGAAATGCAAAAACACTTGTGATTTCGCCAATCTTGGTAGTTTTTTCATATCAGGTATCTATAATACGCACCACTTTCATACTTAAATACACGTAGATACGCTGCTGTGGTTTCTCGCAGCAGGCCAGGAAAAAACATGGAAAATACTGAAAAGCTCGCGAACAGCAAAGAAGTCATTGCCTACATTGCTGAACGTTTCCCTAAATGTTTTACTGTTGAAGGCGAAGCCAAGCCATTAAAAATTGGTATTTTTCAAGATCTTGCGACACGTCTTGAAGGCGATCCCAAGGTAAGCAAGACCCAATTGCGCGCCGCGCTTCGTCAGTACACGTCTTCCTGGCGTTATCTGCACAGCGTGAAACCAGGGGCGTCACGCGTTGACCTTGATGGCAATGCGTGTGGCGAGCTTGAGCAAGAGCATATCGACCATGCTGCGCAGACCTTGTCAGAAAGCAAAGCGCGTGCGGCAGAGCGTCGTAAGCAGCAACAAGCGAAAAAGTCAGAAGGCCAGGCGAAAAATGCGGGTAAAACCGCACCAAAAGGCAAAAAGGCGGCTGCGCAATCAGCGAAAGGCCGTACGAGTAAACCAAAGCCCGCTAAAATGACTAAGAAAGAGAGTGAGCCACGTCGCGAACTCAACGCCAACGATGTTGTCGTAGGTAAAGACGTGAATGTGAACATGGGCAACGGTAATCTGCCAGCGACCATTGTTGAAATTAATAAGGATGAGGTGCGTGTTCGCCTGACTAACGGGTTAACCATGTTAGTAAAAGCGGAGCACCTCAGCGCCTAAAGGAGACTCCTCGACGCATGTTTTGTCGACGCCGCGTTTCGGCTATCGCTGCCAGCTTGATGCTGGCAGCCTCTGCCCAGGCCGTAGAAGCCAATTTTCAACTCAGTGAACTACCTTCACTGTCCGCTGAACCCCAACACGAAACCGCTTCCAAGCGTGTAACTTCTCGTTTCACTCGATCCCACTATAAGCAGTTCGCGCTCGACGATGCCTTCTCGGCGGCGATTTTTGATCGTTACTTGGAAACACTGGATTATAATCGTGTGTTTTTAACCCAAGATGATGTCGAACGTCTATCTCGTTGGAAAACGCGTTTAGATGATCAGCTCAAAGAAGGTGAGACACAAGCGGCCTATGCGATTTACAACCGTGTGCTGAAAAAACGCTTTGAGCGTTATCAGTACGCGCTGCACGTGTTGGATAAACCCTTTGATTTCTCTGCTGACGAAAGCATGGTGCTGGATCGTACTGAGCTGCCATGGGCGGCTAACGAGGCCGAGCTGGATGCTATCTGGGACAAGCGGGTAAAAAATGATGCCTTGAACCTGCGCTTAACGGGGAAAGAGGATGAAGAAATCCGAGAGACCTTGGGCAAGCGTTATAACAGCGCGTTAAAGCGTTTAACGCAAAGCCATAGCGAAGATGTGTTCCAGGTCTACATGAACGCCTTCGCGCGTGAAGTTGACCCACATACTAGCTACCTTTCACCGCGCAATGCTGAGCAATTCCAGTCGGAAATGAATTTATCCCTCGAAGGGATAGGGGCGGTATTGCAGATAAAAAATGAATACACAGTGATTCGTTCTCTCGTTGCGGGTGGCCCTGCATCCAAGTCCAAACAGTTGTCACCCGGTGATCGAATTATTGGTGTGGGCCAAGAAGACGAAGCGATTGTCGATGTGATTGGCTGGCGACTGGACGATGTGGTCGAGCTGATTAAAGGCCCGAAAGGCAGTGAAGTTAAACTGAAAATCTTACCCGAAGGGGCGAATGCTAAAAGTTACAATGTCACGCTAACCCGTGACAAGATTCGCTTGGAAGATCGCGCAGTAAAATCTGAAGTGATTGAGCGCGGTGACGAAAAAGTTGGCGTACTGACGGTCCCCGGATTCTATGTTGGTCTGGCCGATGACACCAAAAAAGAGATCGCGAGTCTGAAAGAAAAGGGCATTAGCGGTATCGTCGTGGACTTGCGAAATAACGGAGGGGGGGCACTGAGTGAAGCAACCGCGCTCAGTGGGTTGTTTATTGACCAAGGCCCTATTGTACAAGTCAGAGACAGCTATGGGCGAGTGAAAGTCAACAGTGATACGGACAATAAACGTTTCTATGATGGCCCGATGACGGTGTTGATTAATCGCTACAGTGCCTCCGCTTCGGAGATTTTCGCGGCCGCCATGCAAGATTATGAGCGTGCGGTGGTGATTGGCGAACAATCTTTTGGTAAAGGGACCGTACAGCAGCACCGCTCTTTGAATCATATCTACGATTTATTTGATAAGCCGTTAGGTTATGTGCAGTACACGATCCAAAAGTTTTATCGGATTAGCGGTGGCAGTACCCAAAATAAGGGTGTGGTGCCAGATATTGTCTTCCCTTCTCCCGTTTCACCGGATGAAACAGGTGAGAGTGTGGAAGAAAATGCCTTGCCATGGGATCGAATTGAGAAAGCGGATTATCAGCCTAGATCCTTGCCTGATTCGGTGCTTAATACGATAGGTGAAAAGCACAAAGCGCGGATCAAAGATGATCGAGAGTTTGATTTCATCCGCCAAGACATTGCGCGCTATCAAGAAGAGAAAGATAAAAACACAATCTCCTTGAATGAAGACGCACGGCGCAAGGAAATGGATCGAGAAGATCAAGAACGCTTGGCGCGATTAAATGTACGTCAGAAGGCGTTGGGTGAACCGCCCTTCAAAACGCTCGATGATGTGCCTAAAGACTATGAAGAGCCAGATGCATACTTAGATGAAGCCGCGAGCATCACAAAAGATTTGGCTAACCTTCTTTCAGCCAACCGTTAAATGTCAGGTCGGCATACGGTCTTTTAGCACGTTAGCGCACCCCCAAGCCTAGGCAATTCGCCTAGGCTTTTTTTATGACGTTATGGTGACGACTAGGCGGATTCAACCTACATGAAACGAGATCTTGCTCAAAAAACTGCATAAAACTGAGAAGTCAGTCTAACCTTATCGTTAAGGCATCACTGCCAATGAGGGGGAAGGTATGCGTTGCTTATTGGGTGTTTTTCTGGCCTTAGTGATGGCCTTGCCAGTGCGCGGTGACGATTTAGCACGATTTGATGTCCCGTTACTGCTTGGTCAATGGTATTGGTTTAGTGCTGAGGAAGAGTCAGAGGCGAGCCATCCGTATAAAGCGATTAATCTTTCGTTTAACTCTCATTATGAGTTCCGTATTGATATGCTACGTCGTGATGGGCAGCTCGAGACGGCTGCAGGCAGTTATGCGGTGAATCATCAAGCATTGCGGTTGTACGATGGGCAGGGGGCGGATCAAGTGCATGCCTACCAGTTAAATCATAATCAATTGCAGCTTCAGGGAGCCGTGTTTACTAAACTGCTACCTGACGATCTCTCCGGGGTGTGGCGTTCAAACAGCATAGAAGGGGAAGATGTGAGTGAAGAGGTGGATGGTGTCTCGCTGAAACTTCGCCCAGACTTTCTTTTTGCGATGCAAGTTCGCGGCAACAACGGCCGTTCAATTACTCACCGAGGCGTTTACTTGGTGGAAGGTGACAACCTGATGCTTATTTATGAAGAAGGACGCCATTCATCCCAGTACCAACTTGCCTCAGATACCTTGCGCTTGACCAATGAGGTGTTTGGTATGGAGGCGGTGTTACAACGGCAACGGTGAGCAATGACAGAGCGTGTTATCATAAAAACTCATCAATAAAACATTGATGAAAAGGGCCGGTGATAAATAAACTGGCCCTTTTCTATTGGGGAAGCGTTTAGTCTGACAACTTGAACGCGGCTTTTAGTGCAGAGAGGTGCGCTTCATCTTTACAAATGGCTTTGTTAGGCTCATCAGAAATTTTGGCAACAGGTTTCCCTTGGCAGCTGGTTAATTTGATCACCACATTGAGGGTTTTCACATTAGGGAGATCACAGGTTAGCTGCGTGCCAATACCGAATGAGGTCGTGGCTTTGTCGGCAAAGTATTGATAGATGTGCACGGCTTTCGCCAGCGTGAGGCTATCGGAAAAGACAAGTGTCTTATCTTTGGGGTCAATACCATGATACCGATAATGCGCGATCGCCTTCTCACCCCATGCAATCGGGTCACCACTGTCATGACGCAATCCGCTAAAGGCGTGACAGAGCGAACGATCAAAATCCTGTAAAAAGGCATCCATGTTGATACAGTCGGTTAACGCTATCCCTAGGCTATCGGGATACTCTTGCAACCACATTTGTAACGCAAGCTGCTGGGAGTCAGCAAGCTGACCTGCAAGCTGTTGATGGGCTTGAAACCACTCATGCGCTTGGGTGCCGACAGGCACAAGCCCTAACTGTTTGGCTAGCCATACGTTAGAGGTGCCTTTTAAAGGCGGATAGACCGCGTGCAGACGTGTCACTATCGCCTGATGGACCTCACGAGAAAAACGACGCCGCGTGCCAAAGTCAACGAGCTGGAACCCATCGGCAAATCCCTCTTTAGGGAGATGGGCTAACTTATCGTCAAGACGTGCAATCGCGTCATCGACACTTAGTTGAGCATAACAAGCGCGGTTTCTCAGCTCACAAATAATCGCCAGTAGTGGCACTTCCCATAGAATCACCTCTTGCCAAGGGCCGGCGATATGAATTGCTAATTGACCGTCTTCGACACCGACAGTGACTTGGTCAGGATCGAATTGAAAACCTGACAAAAAGGCGAGAAAGTCTGCTTGATATAGACCTAGCGAGTCCAGATAGCTGAGCTCGTCTGCATGAAACCGCAACGTCGCGAGATGATTGACATGCTCCACCACCTGTTCACGTAGGTAGGAGAGGTTTTCATCACTGCGGCAGTAAAAGTCAGCGGTAACATGGACATCAGGATAATGATGAAATACGGCCTGCTGCATATTGATTTTATAAGCATCAGTATCCAAGAGTGATGTAATGATCGGATTGTGCATGCGTGGTGAACGCCTTACGGGTTACAAAACGAAATGAGCGTCATAGTACCGCAATTTTTAGAAAATTTAACCGTCGTCACATTATATTTCAGTCGGGATTGGCAGGCTGCGTTGACATTATACTGCGCTTATTGAATGTAAACGCAAACATTTGATAACAAACTGTTAAATCTATAGTCATTAATGCCGAGCCGCGGTATGGTATGGCATGCAAAATCGCCCTTGGGCGAATGAATACAGTTCGTTGGCTGAGGTACACTCGATAAAAAGGAAACGACATGTCTCAACAACCCACCGCCAAATACCGTGATGATTACCGTGCGCCGGACTTTACCATTACGGATATCAACCTTGAATTTGATCTTGATCCGAACAACACCCTAGTCACGGCGGTTAGCCAGGTGAAACGCCTGAATGATCACGCCACCGATCTGGTGTTAGACGGGGACGCGCTCACGTTAGTGCGCCTAGATATCAACGGCGACCCCTGGACAGCCTATAGTGAAGAGGCGGGCAAATTGATTGTCCGAGACGTCCCAGCCGCATTTACTTTAACCATCCAAACTCAGCTCGATCCTGAAAACAATACCGCTCTCGAGGGGCTATATATTTCGGGCGGGGCTTATTGTACTCAGTGTGAGGCGGAAGGATTTCGCCGGATCACTTATTATCTCGACCGTCCCGATGTGTTAGCTCGCTTTACCACCAAGGTGATTGCGGATAAATCTACATACCCATACTTACTCAGTAACGGCAATAAGATTGCGTCGGGTGAGTTGGAAGGTGGCCGCCACTGGGTAGAATGGCATGACCCGTACGCGAAACCCAGTTACCTATTTGCACTGGTCGGCGGCGATTTTGATGTGTTACGTGATACGTTTGTGACCCGCTCTGGACGTGATGTGGCACTGGAAATCTTTGTTGATAAAGGGAATTTAGATCGTGCCGATCATGCGATGACTTCATTGAAGAACGCAATGAAATGGGATGAAGAGCGGTTTGATCTTGAATATGATCTAGATATTTACATGATCGTCGCCGTTGACTTCTTCAACATGGGTGCCATGGAGAATAAAGGCTTAAACATCTTTAACTCCAAGTATGTATTGGCAAACGCCGAAACCGCCACCGACGCCGATTATCTCGGTATCGAAGCGGTCATTGGGCATGAGTACTTCCACAACTGGACGGGGAACCGAGTGACATGCCGTGATTGGTTCCAACTTAGCCTGAAAGAAGGGTTAACTGTTTTTCGTGATCAAGAGTTCTCCTCCGACTTAGGCTCGCGCTCTGTCAACCGTATCAGCAATGCGCGTATTATGCGTGGCCCCCAGTTTGCTGAAGATGCCAGCCCTATGTCTCATCCGATCCGGCCAGAAAAAGTGATCGAAATGAATAACTTTTACACCCTGACGGTGTATGAAAAGGGCAGTGAAGTTATTCGTATGATGCATACCATTTTGGGTGAAACCGAGTTTCAAAAAGGGGTCAAACTCTACTTTGAACGTCATGACGGTACAGCAGCCACTTGTGATGATTTTGTTCAAGCAATGGAAGATGCGTCTGGGGTCGATCTGACTCAGTTCCGCCGTTGGTACAGCCAATCTGGGACGCCGGTATTGAATGTATCATCGACCTACGACCCCGATAGCAAACAGTTGGCGTTACATGTCACGCAGCACACGCCGCCAACAGCGGATCAGCAAGAGAAGTTGCCGCTATATATTCCACTGGATATTGCACTCTATCGTCGCGACGGCAGTGTGATTGAGTTACAACGTCACGGTGAGTCGGTCTCAAACGTCCTGGCGGTGACAGATGCTGAGCAGACCTTTATTTTCGATGGGGTGGATGAGCAACCTGTGCTTTCCCTGCTCAGGGAGTTCTCCGCGCCAGTGAAGCTTGAACATGACTATCAAGACGATGAGTTGGCATTCTTACTGCAACATGCGCGCAATGATTTCGCGCGGTGGGATGCGGGTCAGAGTCTACTGGCCAAGCATATTAAGGAGAACGTCGCACGGGTACAAAACGAACAGCCTATTGATGTGCCTTTGTCAGTGATTGATGCATTTCGTGGCGTATTGCTCAGCGACAACACGGATCCGGCATTGATTGCGGAAGTGATCAACTTACCGACCGAGACGGAAGTGGCTGGCTGGTTTGATATTGTCGACGTTGATGCGATTCATCAAGTCATGGCGGCGTTCAAGCAACAATTTGCCGATCATATGGTTGATGAGTTTGACGCGGTATACCGTCAGTATGCGCAACCTGAATATCAGATCACCCACAAAGCGATCGGTGAACGCGCTTTACGTAATGCCTGTTTGAGCTATCTCGCGCACACGGAAAACGGCAACACGCATGTAGAGCGTCATTACCAAGCCGCGAACAATATGACTGACACCATGGCAGCATTGAATGCCGCTAACAATGCGCAATTACCGTGTCGTGAACCACTGATGAAAGATTTCAGTGATAAATGGCAGCATGATGGACTGGTGATGGACAAATGGTTCATGCTCCAAGGTGCGAACCCTTCCGAGACTGCCTTAGAGCAGGTGAAAGCACAGATGGCGCACCCTGCCTTTACGCTCAAAAACCCCAACCGTGTACGCAGTTTGGTCGGGGCATTTTGTAATCGTAATCCGGCGCGTTTTCATGCCCAAGATGGTAGCGGCTACCGCTTTTTAAAAGAGATCTTGGTGACCTTGAATCAGTCGAATCCACAAGTGGCATCACGATTGATTGATCCTATGCTCAAGCTGGCCTATTACGATCACCATCGCCAGCAGCAAATGCGACAGGTACTGCAAGAGTTGGCAGATATGGATAACTTAGCTGCGGATCTCTATGAAAAAGTAGAAAAAACACTTGAGCAGTAAAAAACGATTTGGGATAAAATCAGCCAAGCGTTAACAAGTGTGAAAAGCCGTCCACCTTGGGCGGCTTTTTGTTTTCGGTGGTTGATTGGTTTGCGGTGTCACGGTGATAGGTTGAGCGGAAGAGATGGAGTACTATTTTAACGTTTACATTGCTTACTCAGAGTATCAACACTACTACAGTGGTGCCGCGGCCAATGTGGTGGTGACGACCGATCAGGGTCTGCGTCTTCAGATCCCGGCTTCGCGTTTTCGTCCTTTCCTATCGCAACTCGGTATACGCGGGCGTTTTAAACTGGTGACCGACGCCAACCATAAGTTCCAGTCGTTAATGCGGGTTGCCTAGTGGGGCGCGAGTGATGCCTCGCCAATTCTTCTGTTTAAATAGCCACACCAGTCACATTCTGGCGAAATTCGCGTAAATCCAGCCGTTTACCTATAACGTTTTTACCTGCCAAGCCTTACACTAGACAGTGCGTTTGTTAACGCAATGTTTACCTCTGAATACTCACAACGATAATGTTCTAAAAAGGACAACGGAGCTCCAGAATGACCTCGCGTGACCCTATAGTACCTGTGTTACTTGAGAAGGTTTATCAGCTGATTGCCGATAAACTGGATGATACTCAACAACCACTTGTCGATGCATTAGCCAAAAGGATATTGGGTCAAATCTCTGATGATGACTTGCAGGAACGCAATGAGTCAGATCTTTATGGTGCTGTGATGAGTTTGTGGCACCATCTAAACACCTTCGAACAAGACAAAGTGTTTGTAAAAGTCTTTAACCCGAGCCTCAGTGGCAATGGCTGGCAGTCCACCCACACCATTGTCGAGATCTTAGCACCAGATGCCCCCTTCCTGGTCGACTCGGTGCGCATGGCCCTCAACCGTTTGGGGATCACGACCCACCTAATGCTTAATACCCCGATAAAATCACAAAAAAATGATCAGGGTAACGTGATTGCGATTGGCGGTGACAACGGGCAGTTCCAAAGTACGTTCCACATCGAAATCGACAAAATGTCCGATGAGTCAGAGATGGCGGCATTAGAGGCGGAATTGTCTGAAACCTTGATGGATGTGGTGATGGTGGTAAACGACTGGAAGCCGATGCGTGAGCAAATGCTTGCGCTGGTATCGGAGCTGAAAGATACACCGTTACCCATTGATGATGAACGTCGCCAAGAAGCGATCGAGTTTTTGAGCTGGATTACCGACAACAACTTTACCTTTATGGGGTATAAGTGTTTTGACTTAGTCGCGGTGGAAGGGGATTACGAGCTTCGTGCTAGCGCAGATTGCAATGCACTCGGCTTAGCCAAAAAGCATAAATCGCCCGCCGTCCTTAGCCTATCAGACATGCCAGAGTCAGCGCGCGCCGAGGCGCTGAAAAAAGAATTACTGGTGTTGACGAAAAGCAATGCCAAATCTCGTGTTCATCGTCCGGCTTATGTGGATTACATCGGGATCAAAAAATTTGATCAAGATGGCAATGTGATTGGTGAGCACCGTTTCACCGGTCTTTATGCATCTTCAGCGTATAACCAATCCACCGCCAGTATTCCCGTCTTGCGTAACAAAGTGCGTCGCATTCTTGATAACAGTGGCTTTTATCGTGAATCACACTCGTGGAAAGCACTGGCGAATATTTTGGAAAACTATCCCCGTGATGAGCTTTTTCAGGCGACCGAAGAAGAAATGCGCGACGTTGGGATGGGCGTGGTGCAAATGCAAGATCGTGACATGCTGCGCGTGTTTGTTCGTCGCGATCCATTCGGGCGGTTTTTCTCGTGCATGGTGTACATCACCCGTGAGCGCTACAACACCGAGTTCCGTCGTCAAACCCAACGTATTCTTCAGCAGTACTTTGGCTCTGATCAGACGGTAGAATTTACCACTTTCTTCTCGGAAAGCCCCTTGGCGCGGACGCACTATATCGTCCGAGTAGAAAACAACAATTTCGATATTGATGTGAAGAAGATCGAACACAATCTAACAGAAGCGGCTTCGTCTTGGGACGATCGTCTGCAAGAGGCTGTGATCGCAAACTTTGGTGAAAACCGAGGCACACCGATCGCCAAGCGTTACCTGCGGGCGTTTCCACGTTCGTACAAAGAGGCCATGCTGCCTGGATCAGCGGTGGCGGATATTGAGCGCCTTGAGGGACTCAGTGATGATAACAAGCTCGATATGCTGCTTTATCGCCCCCAAGAGGTAAGCCATCAATCGAACGCGATCAGCCTGAAACTCTTCCAAAAAGGCGAACCTATTCACTTGTCTGATGTGATGCCAATGCTAGAAAACCTTGGCTTACGCGTGATTGGTGAATCACCTTATGAAGTAGAAACCAGTCAAGGGGATGTATACTGGATCCTCGACTTTTCGATGTTGCACAGTGCTGGATCGGCGTTTGATCTTGGTAATGCCCGGGATCGTTTTCAGCATGCCTTTGCGGATATCTGGCATGGCCGCCTGGATAACGATGGCTTCAACCGCTTGGTGCTTAATGCCGGTTTGTCGGGGCGCGAAGTGACGATTTTACGTGCGTATGCGCGTTATATGCGTCAAATTGGCTTTCCATTTAGCCAAGCCTATATTGAAGAGACGCTAGCGTCACACTCTCAACTTGCCAGTTTCTTGGTAAAACTATTCAATACGCGTTTTGACCCGGTTGGTAAACAAACGAAGCGGGCACAAGACATCATCATCAATGATATTGAAGAAGCCCTCGATAATGTCGAGAGTCTTGATGATGACCGTATTATTCGCCGCTACATGGAAATCATGTTGGCGACCACGCGAACGAACTTTTTCCAAAAAGATCCGGACAATGGCCAAGACAAGCCTTACTTGTCGTTAAAACTCGAGGCCTCTGAGATCCCGGATATGCCTAAACCTGTTCCTGCATTCGAGATCTTCGTGTATTCACCGGATGTAGAAGGGGTGCATTTACGCGGCGGCAAAGTCGCACGTGGTGGCTTACGGTGGTCCGATCGGCAAGAAGACTTCCGCACCGAAGTGCTGGGGCTGGTTAAAGCGCAGCAAGTGAAAAACACGGTGATTGTGCCCGTCGGAGCCAAAGGTGGGTTTGTATGCAAGCGACAGCACCAGCTCTCGGGCCGAGATGCAATTTTTGCAGAAGGGAAGCGCTGCTATCGGATCTTCATCCAAGGGTTGCTCGATATTACCGATAATATCGTTGAAGGCACCCTGACACCGCCGCAACACGTTGTGCGTCATGACGAAGATGATGCCTATCTCGTGGTAGCTGCAGATAAAGGTACCGCGACCTTCTCCGACCTTGCTAACAGTGTCTCAGCGCAATATAACTTCTGGCTGGGCGATGCTTTCGCGTCTGGTGGCTCCAACGGTTATGACCACAAAAAAATGGGGATCACCGCAGCGGGTGCTTGGGAATCGGTGAAGCGTCATTTCCGCGAAGTGGATATCAATTGTCAAACCACAGACTTTACCTGTGTGGGGATTGGCGATATGGGAGGCGACGTGTTTGGTAATGGCATGTTGCTCTCTAAACATATTCGCTTAGTGGCAGCCTTTAACCACATGCATATCTTCATTGACCCTGAACCTGATGCCGCGAAAAGCTGGAAAGAGCGCCAACGCCTTTTCAACCTGCCGCGCTCAAGCTGGGAAGATTATGACAGCGAGTTGATTTCCAAAGGCGGGGGGATATTCTCTCGTCGAGCGAAGTCGATTAACTTAACGCCAGAAATACAAAAACTGCTTGGTACACGCAAGCAATCCATGGCGCCGAACGATCTGATCAAACAGATCTTAAAAGCCAAAGTCGATCTGCTATGGAATGGTGGGATTGGCACCTATGTTAAATCGTCCGATGAAACCCATACCTCTGTTGGCGATCGCGCCAATGATGGGTTACGTGTTAACGGCAATGAAGTCGGTGCGCGCATTATCGGTGAAGGCGGTAACTTAGGGATGACACAACTGGGGCGTATTGAGTATGCGCTCAAAGGTGGCCGCGTCAATACCGACTTCATTGACAATGTCGGCGGGGTAGATTGCTCAGATAACGAAGTTAATATCAAGATCTTGCTCAATGGGCTGGTCGCTGCCGGTGACTTGACCATGAAAAAACGCAACGAGCTTTTGGAGCGGATGGAAGATGAAGTGTCTGATATCGTGCTTGAAGATGCGTACAGTCAGAGCGAGTCAATTTCCGTAACCCACAATCAGCAAGCGGCGTTATTAAAAGAGCAGATCCGCTTTATTCATTATCTTGAAAAAGAGGGCAAGCTGGATCGTGCACTTGAATATTTGCCGGATGATGAGACCTTGTCTGAGCGTAACTTACGTGGCACGGGCCTAACTCGCCCAGAAATTGCTGTGCTGGTGGCGTACGGGAAGATGGTGCTCAAAGAGCAACTGGTGGTTGATGAAGTGACGCAAGATGCACACTTTGGCCAGCTACTCCCCAGTTATTTCCCGAAAGAGTTACAGCGTCACTATCGCAAAGAAATGGAATCCCATCCATTGAGAGGCGAGATCATTGCTACCGCCTTGGCGAACCAGATGTCGAACGACATGGGCTTCAATTTCATTACGCGTATGCAAGATGAAACGGGAGCAAGTGTCAGTGATATTGCCAAATCGTATGCGATTGCCCGTGATGTGTTTGGTTTTGAACAACTGTTTGACGATGTGCGAGCGCTAGATAATCAGGTCAGCGCCAAGGTGCAATACGATATCTTGTTCCGTTGTCGCCGGATGCTACGCCGAGCAACCCGATGGATGCTACGTAACAAACGCAAAGGGGAAAGTATCGAGGCACAAGTGGCCTTTTATCGTCCGGCGCTGCAAAACTTGGTCGAGCACTTGGATGACTATCTGGTTGAGAGTGAAATCAAAGAGCATGATCAACAAGCGGAGACGCTACGACAAGCTGGGGTGCCGGATGCACTGGCGAATAGAGTCTGTCGTCTAACCAGCGTGTTCTCTGGATTGGACTTAGCACAGGTGTCAGAGCAGCTGAATAAACCGTTCGAGCTGGTGGCACGCTTGTACTATGTGCTAGGGGATAGCTTGTCACTGCACTGGTTCTTGAAACAAATCAACAACCAACCGGTGGATAACCACTGGCAAGCGTTGGCGCGTGCGTCTTTCCGCGAAGATCTGGATTGGCAGCAACGATTACTCACCGCCCGTATCGTGTCCGAAATGGCAACCGATCAAGATGCTGAGACGGGATTAGCCCAGTGGATGGATGAGCACGTAGTCATTCTCGGGCGTTGGCAGAGCATTGTTGATGAGTTCAAAGTGGGCTCAGTACATGAGTTTGCCAAGTTCTCCGTCGCGTTACGCGAATTGTCGCTGTTAAATTTAAATTGAATTAAAGCGCCAATAACGCAATAATCTAGCCCCGTTTATACGGGGCTTTTTTATTAGGAGGGATAATGCTTTACCGCCTCGCCAGACCGGCTATCTTTCAGTTAGATCCAGAAAAAGCACATGATCTAACCATCAACACCCTTTCTCGATTCCATCACACCCCGCTTCGTTTTCTCTATTCCCAACAGCTTCCTCCTCGTCCAGTTACCGTAATGGGACTCAACTTTAATAATCCCGTTGGTCTAGCGGCAGGATTGGACAAAAACGGCGAGTGCATAGAAGCCTTTGGTGCGATGGGTTTTGGTTTTGTGGAAGTGGGGACAGTGACACCCCGGCCACAACCGGGAAACGACAAACCTCGACTTTTTCGTATTAAAGCCGCCGAGGGGATCATCAACCGTATGGGGTTCAATAACCTGGGGGTTGATGCGTTGGTAGAAAACGTCAAGCGTGCGAAAAACTTCGACGGTGTGTTGGGTATTAATATTGGCAAGAACAAAGATACACCCATCGAGCAGGGCACCGATGACTATGTCGTCTGTATGCGAAAAGTGTACCCATATGCCGACTATATCGCGGTTAATATCTCGTCGCCCAATACGCCAGGATTACGGACGTTGCAATATGGCGAGATGTTCGACGAACTCCTGAGCACACTGAAAGCCGAACAGGCACAGTTGGCAGACACTCACGATAAATACGTGCCTCTGACGGTTAAGATTGCCCCAGATTTGAGTGAAGAAGAAATTCAACAAGTGGCGCAAGCACTGATTCGTCACCAGATCGATGGTGTGATTGCGACCAACACCACGCTTGAGCGCTCATTGGTAGATGGTATGCCTCATTATCGTGAAGCGGGTGGGCTAAGTGGCCGTCCTGTTCAACTAAAAAGCACCGAGGTTATTCGTCAACTACATCGTGCGCTCGATGGGGCGATGCCCATCATCGGTGTAGGGGGAATTGATTCAGTCACGGCGGCGCGTGAAAAGTTGGAGGCAGGAGCCGACTTGGTGCAAGTCTACTCTGGGTTGATTTACCAAGGCCCTGGGCTCATAAAACAAATCGTGCGTCATATTTAAGTTAGGAAATAAAGTCTTAAGGTATAAAAGGGGGCGTTTTCTTCCCCTTTTTTTTTCGCTTCAGCCCATTACACTTCAGGCAATGGCAGTTTTGGTATCGCCAGACACCCAGTTAGTGAGTCATCGCGGGAGCTGAAGTATGTTAAAACCTAACAATGCATGGAGATGGTATTTCGATAATACGTCGAATTCACTAATGCTGGATTTAGGCGACGACATGGTTTTTCGCGTGGCGGTCAACGCCAAACATCTCATCCCCGATGCGTTCTCATCATCCCCATTTTCTGTTGAGGATGCATCACTCTTTCAACGTTTGACCGATCCCCTGTCAAACCTCTCTCTTTCCGGCCCTCGTCAGGCCGAACTCGCTTTGAACGCAGTGGCAGCCTATCGCTTCCACAAACCTGTCTTACCTAAAAGCTGGTTTTTCGAGCCACAACAAGACACTATCGCCACCCCTGAGTGGGGGCAAATAGTCGAGCTCACCAGCCAAACAGGGGATAGGGCGCCGTTTATTATCATAGAGAACGCCGGTTCTGCCTCGCTCTGCATGCTCGCACGTGAGGCTGATTTTGAACTGAGCGCGAATAAAACAATGGCGTTTTGTGGTGCGATTAAAGTAATGAACGACCGGCTATCGCAACCAATACTTCAAACAAATAGCCAAAAAGGTCGCTTTGCGTTAGTGGGCTGAGTGGTTTTCACTCAGCCCACGCCTCCTTTCTTCCCTCACTTTTCTTGTTTCTTGTACAGACTACAGCGCTATAGCTGTATCTTGACGTTTCTTATACCAAACAGATGTGCATAAAAAATGTGATATCAGTTCATTTTATGAGCGAAAAGTGTGCACATGCCTGCGCATTTTTTCATTGATTTTGGGGTGTTTTCACCATTATAAGGCCAATGAATGACGTCTTTCTTCCTATTTTAGCCGTTAAAATGCTTGAATAAACCCATCCTGGTCTAGTCCAGTTTGCGCAATTTGCGATTCGTTCCCAAAGGGAAAGGTAAGCCATTTTCGTTTTAATAGTATCAGACATAATGTGCGTAATAGTCACAGTGAATGCTTACACGCGTTCAGCTCAAAACGGATTTGGCGAGGTGAGATGAGTGACAAAGCAAGGTGGTTTCCTGAGGGAAACAGGTATGCGCATCTAGTTGGGATGATTGATTCTCATTGGAAACAAAGGCATCTAGATATCTGTTTCTTAGTGGAAACAACAATCCGGCGATTTATTCATCACTCAATGAGATTGTCGCCGCTTGGGTCAACGATAGGCGTAAGATTGATGTATAATCGCCGCCATGATGACAACGACGCCCAAAGGGTGTAGAGACTGAATGAAACACTATCTCGCAATAACCGCTCGAGGTCTCGAGCACATGCTAGCTCAAGAGCTTGAACAACTTGGCGTATCTAGCCTCAAACAAGTCCATGCAGGGGTTAAATTTAAAGCCGACGATTCAACACTGTATCAATGCTGTTTATGGAGTCGGATTGCGTCACGGTTCGTCTTGGTGCTGGGCGAGTTTGCGGTGCGCGATGATATGGATCTCTACCTCGGTGCAACGGCCATTAACTGGCCAGATTATTTTCACGCCAGTCAGCGGATTGCGGTGGACTTTAATGGTACCAATCGCGAGATACGTAACAGCCAGTACGGGGCGTTGAAAGTCAAAGATGCGATTGTAGACAAATTTGAAAAGTCGAATTTGCCCCGTCCAAGCGTCGACCGCGAGCAGCCTGATTTACGTATCCATATGCGGTTATCGAAAGATCAAGGCCTGCTTGGGATTGATATGGTGGGGAGCGGCCTACATCAGCGTGGCTATCGCACCCAGGCTGGCGCGGCACCATTACGAGAAACCCATGCCGCGGCTTTGGTGGCAAGGAGTGGCTGGAAGCCCGATCAGCCTTTGATGGACATCATGTGTGGCTCGGGCACCTTGCTGATAGAAGCGGCGATGATGGCAGCGAAAATTGCGCCTGGATTAAAGCGCAAGCGTTGGGGCTTTGAATCATTGTTGGGCTTTGATGATGAAGCCTTTAAAGCGATCAAAGCTGAAGCGAGTGTCAAGGCGAAACGAGGTGTAAGTCAGTGCCAGACACGTTTTTATGGCACTGATAACGATGCCCGTATCATTGAGACAGCACGTGCGAATGCACGACGTGCTGGCGTTGGTGAATTGATTGACTTTGAAACGGGTGATGCCACGCAAGTGACGCCGCCTGAGGGATTCTCAGGGGGACATATTCTTTCTAATCCGCCGTATGGGGAGCGCTTGGGAACCACGCCTGGCTTGATAGCCCTCTACACGCAGCTCGGTGATCACCTTAAAGAGGCATTTGCGGGGAACACGGTTTCTTTGTATTCAGGTTCGGAAGAGTTGCTTAGTTGCTTGCGGATGCGTGCGGATGACAAATTTAATCTACGCAATGGTGCGTTAGATTGTGTGATGAAAACCTATGCGGTCACCGCGCGTGGTGAAAAATCGGAGAGTGAGGCGGCAAAGGCGGACGTCGCCCCAGATTTTGCTAATCGCTTGCGCAAGAACATGACCAAACTGGATAAATGGGCAAAGAAACAAGGGCTAGAGTGTTATCGACTCTATGATGCTGACTTACCGGACTATAAAGCCGCGATTGATCGGTATCGCGACTTTTTGGTCATCCAAGAATATGCGGCACCGAAAACCATTGAGCCAGAAAAAGCACGTCGTCGCTTGCTGGATATGGTGCGCGCAGCCATCGCGGTGACCGGTGTGGATGCCAATAAAGTGGTGCTAAAAACGCGCGAAAAGCAAAAGGGCAATAATCAATATCAAAAACTCGCCGGCGCATCTAGAACGATGACGGTCGATGAATATGGCGTGGCGCTTGAAGTTAATCTCTATGATTACCTGGATACAGGATTATTTCTCGACCATCGCTATACCCGTCGTCTAATTGGTGAGAAAGCACAAGGGAAAGATTTCCTTAACCTCTTTGCCTACACGGGCAGCGCGTCCGTTCATGCTGCGGTAGGTGGTGCACGGTCTACAACGACTGTCGACATGTCAAAAACCTATATAGCGTGGGCTGAACGCAATATGGCGCTCAATGGCATTGTCGGACGTCAGCACCGTTTTGAGCAGGCAGACTGTCTACAATGGATTCGCCAGTCTAACCAGCAATTTGATTTGATCTTTATCGATCCGCCGACATTCTCCAACTCGAAAAGAATGCAGAGCACTTTCGATGTTCAACGTGATCACCTTGATGTGCTTTTAGCACTGAAGGACCGTTTGCGTCCCGATGGGGAAATTATTTTTTCCAACAACAAACGGCACTTTAAGATGGATAGTGAGGGGTTAGCCGCGGCCGGCTTACGTGCGGAGAATATTAGCAAGCGTTCGATTCCTGAAGATTTTGCCCGCAACCCACATATCCATAATTGTTGGATAATCCGTCATCAGGCAGTATCAGCATGACACTCGTATTGTTTAGCACGGAAGGGTGCCACCTTTGTGAACAAGCGTGGGCACTCTATCAATCTCTCGGTTATCAAACGCCACTCAACAGTCAAGACATTGCCTTTGACGATGCGCTCTTTGAGTGTTACGGCGTCACAATTCCTGTGATTGCAATCCGCGATCAGTCTGGAAAGGTGAGGGCTGAATTAGGATGGCCGTTTGATCACACACAATTACAAGCTTGGTTAACGCAACATGGCATTGATTAAAATAACCTCCGCCCAGTTGGCGTATGGCGACAACCCATTACTGGACAAAACAGACTTTATTCTTCAGCCAGGTGAGCGCGTGTGTCTTGTTGGACGCAATGGTGCGGGCAAGTCGACGCTGATGAAAGTCCTTGATGGTCAGGTACAGCTCGATGATGGCAGTATTCAAAGCCAATCTGAACTTAAAGTCTCTCGGCTTGAGCAAGATCCACCACGAGATAGTCAAGGAACTGTGTTTGACTATGTGGCCGAAGGTCTCGCTGAGGCAGGGGACAAGCTAAAGCAGTATCACCAACTGATCGCGAAGATCGAAGCAGATCCTAGCGATCGCAACATAGCCGAGTTGGCCAAAGTGCAAGAAGCACTGGACCATGCTGACGCTTGGCGCTTTGACAATCAAATAATGGTGGTATTAGGGGCATTAGGACTGGAAGGTAACACCGCGCTTAAAGCCCTATCGGGTGGCTGGCAACGCAAAGCCGCCTTAGCGCGCGCACTTGTCTGCGAGCCGGATGTGTTGCTTCTTGATGAGCCAACTAACCATCTGGATGTTTCGACGATTCTGTGGTTGGAGCAGTTCTTGAAAGACTTTAAAGGCGCGATCGTCTTTATCTCGCATGACCGTTCGTTTATCGGGGCAATGGCCACGCGTATCGTGGATCTTGACCGCGGCAAGTTGACCTCATGGCCAGGTGATTATCAAACCTATCTGGACGGTAAAGAAGAAGCTCTGCGTGTAGAAGCCGAGCAAAATGCCGAGTTTGATAAAAAACTTGCCCAAGAAGAGGCTTGGATTCGTCAAGGTATCAAAGCGCGTCGCACCCGCAATGAAGGACGTGTACGCGCATTGAAAGCGCTACGGCAAGAGCGTGCGAGTCGTGTTGAGTTACAGGGTAACGCAAATCTGCAGCTCGATGACGCCAACCGCTCGGGGAAAATTGTGTTTGAAGCCGAAAACGTTGCCTTTACCTATCAAGATCAGCCACTGATTAAGCCATTTAGCTTTACGGTGATGCGCGGCGATCGCATTGCACTAATTGGCCCCAACGGATGCGGTAAGAGTACACTGTTGAAGCTTATGCTTGAAAAACTCACCCCAGACAGCGGGCACTTGCACGTGGGGACCAAGCTCGACGTGGCCTATTTTGACCAATATCGTGAGAAATTGGACCCAGAAAAAACGGTGATCGACAACCTGGCAGGGGGCAAAACAGAAGTTGAAGTAGGTGGCCGAAAACGTCATGTCATGGGTTATCTACAAGACTTCTTGTTTCATCCACGCCGTGCGCAAACCCCGGTGAAAGCGCTATCAGGAGGAGAGAAAAACCGCCTATTGCTGGCCAAGCTTTTCCTCAAGCCTGCCAACTTACTGGTACTTGACGAGCCGACCAACGATCTTGATATCGAAACGCTCGAGTTGCTGGAAGACTTACTTTCACAGTTCCAAGGAACCCTGTTATTGGTCAGCCACGACCGTCAGTTTGTCGACAACACAGTGACGCACAGCTGGATATTTGAAGGCGACGGCACCATTAATAAATTTGTTGGGGGGTATCACGATGCCCAACAACAGCGTGAGCAGTATCTCAAAGCCATCACACCCAATAGCCGTAACCATTCAATGAGTGGTGAGGGTGATACGGAACAAAAGACGGCAAAACCTAAGAGTAAGCCACGCAAGCTATCTTATAAACTGCAACGTGAGCTAGAAGCCCTGCCGGCGCGGCTTGAAGCGTTAGAAGAAGAGATTGAAGCGTTACAATCAGAAATGAACGATCCTGATTTTTTCTCGAAAAGTCAGGACATTACTCAACCTAAACTGACCCGATTAGCTGAGGCTGAACAAGCTTTAGAGCAAGCCTTTGAACGCTGGGAAGAATTAGAGGCTATGCAATAATTGTGTTAGTGACGTTGTCACATATAGAGGGATATGACTCACATTTTGTTTAGTCGTTGCTCGATAGTGCTTGCTTAAAAAATAATCATGATCGAAGCTGTAGAGGATGCTTCATAAAAACGTCATAGACGGAAGTATCCTTGCAAATGGCAAGCAGCATTGAACAAAATGGAATAAAGAGGGCGACCCTATGAAAAGACAGAAGCGAGATCGTTTGGAACGCGCACAGTCAAAGGGCTTTCAAGCTGGGATAAACGGTCGATCGTCTGAACTATGTCCTTACCAACAAACGGATGCGAGAAGTAGCTGGCTTGGCGGATGGCGCGAAGGCAGAACCAGTAAATCGGAAATGATGAAGTAACCTCTTTTTATATTTCACGGCCTTATCGTTTTGGTAAGGCCTTTTTAAATACATCTTAATGCACTATAACTTTATATATTTGCCACTAAATAGACATAAATACAGCAATCAATTTATCCAATCACTAAAAATTTCCTTCTTAGTTGTCCAAAAGCGGAGAAGTACTTGATAAGTAGGAAGGGAGGGGTAATAGAAGCCGGCGATGGTCATCTCACCGGCTCGACAGAGAGGATTAGAACGCGGATGTGTCTTGGAAAAGACCCACTTTCAGATCTTTAGCGACGTAAATCTCTTTATCATCAACGTAGACGCGGCCATCACCGACACCCATAACGAGTTTACGGTTAATCACGCGTTTCATGTGAATTTCATAACGAACACGCTTAGCCGTTGGCAATACTTGTCCGGTAAACTTCACTTCACCAACACCCAGGGCACGGCCTTTGCCTTCGCCGCCAACCCAGCCGAGGAAAAAGCCAACTAGCTGCCACATAGCATCTAAGCCAAGGCAACCTGGCATCACTGGATCACCTGGGAAATGGCAGTCGAAAAACCATAAATCTGGGTTGATATCCAACTCAGCGACAATCACGCCTTTATCAAAGTCACCACCTTGATCGGTAATGTTGGTGATACGGTCCATCATCAGCATGTTTGGTGCCGGAAGCTGTGGGCGTCCCGGGCCAAAGAGCTCACCTTGGCTAGATGCGAGTAAATCGTCGCGGTTATAGGAATTTTGGCGTTTCATTATATCTAAACTGCTCCTTATTCAATTGCGAGCAGGTTAGCGTACACGTGTACGCCAAACAACTCGGATCAGTACTGGCCAAACCAGTTTTTTAAGCGTTTAAACAAACTGTTGCAGCTTTGTTTTTCATCAGTATGAAAATGATTTATTCGATTAGATATTTTTCTTAGCAATGTCTCCTCATCGTCTCCGGAGAATGGGAGACCTGTCACAAGCGGCAAGGCTTGTTCGACATCATCCACCGCCCAAATATGAAATTGACCGGCTTTAATCGCTTCAACAACGTCGTTCCGTAGACACAAGGATGAGAGGTTCGTTTTAGGTAACACGACACCTTGTTGACCCGTTAATCCTCGATGCGCGCAAACTTGATAATAACCTTCAATTTTTTCATTAATCCCGCCTACCGCTTGTACGCGACCAAATTGGTCAACTGCACCAGTGATGGCAATGGCTTGATTAATCGGTTGTTGAGATAGCGCGCTCACAAAGGCACACAACTCGGCCAAGGATGCACTGTCACCATCCACTTCACTATACGATTGTTCGAATACAATAGAAGCCGAATAGGGTAAAGGGTCATCAAGATTTAGCGCCACGCTCACAAAGGCTTGCATAATCATCATGCCTTTGGCGTGAATGTTACCTGCAAGCTCGGCTTTGCGCTCCACATCAGCAATATCGCCATCACCGGAGTGAACAACACAAGAAATTCTCGCTGGCTCACCGTAACTCATCGGATGGCCAGGCACTTCGATCACAGTTAAACCGTTGATTTGGCCGATATGCTCGCCACGGGTATCAATAAAAACCTGTCCTTTGTGGATATCTTCAATCGCACGCTCGGGGAGATAGGCAGCACGTTGGTAACGCTGAGAGATAGCGGCATCAATGGCGGCTTTGTCGAGCGCATCCGACGCCGTTATGACAGACTCAGCCAGTAGTTGCTGATACCAAACTGGACACAAGGGCATCCGCCATTGATCTTCGCTTTCTCGTGCCCCTGCTTGTAATAAACGCACTAAGCCTGATTCTGTCATGGGTAAATGCGTTTGAGCGGTGGCCAAGCCTTTAAGCCAAGCAAAGTAGGGCACAATGGTGGCCGAGTCGAGCGCAATGTCTTGCTCATATTCGGCATAAGCTGACAGACCTTCGTAGAGATCAGGCTCATTGGTTTCAAAGTCGGCCAGCCACTGTCTGTCGCCGACTAACACCAAACGTACGTTCAGTGCCTCATCGGGCAAATCCGTTACTTGATCGGCACGGGCGGTTTGCCAGGCGAGTTTGCCTGATGATAAAAACTGCTTGAGGCGCACCCAGACGCGTGGCTGCTGCAGTACATCCGCCACTTTTAAAATCAATACGCCATCGTGAGCTTGATGCAGTAAACCGTACTTCCTTTGTGACGCTGTCACATTTTTATTCGCATCATAAGCAAAGCCAAACAGTGTTGATTCGGTAAATGCGTCACCGATCACAACCGGCATCTCTGGGTACTGTGCAACTAATTCTGCTTGATAGGCATTAAGATATTGAGGCAAGTCAGCTGACATCACGGTAAGACAAGCCGTTGGACACGAAGGTGACATTAACCAAGTCAGTGCCTTTTTTAAGCGCGATTGCAGTGATAACAGTGAGGCCGCCTCTAAATGCGCGAATTGTGCAATGTCGAGAGAAAACTGAGAATAATGTGGTTTGGCATCACGCCAATCAACTTCATGCATGTCTATGATTACTGACTAAGATTAGAATGGACAGAGTATAAAGGATAACACACTGTGGTAATAGGATAGTGCGGCCATTGGATCGTCCACTGGCGTACGCGGTATCTTTGAGGTGTGCGATAATTGAACAGACAGCGAGTTAGTGTTACGCTGTCACCACTTGGCGTGACTGAAGCTTGGCATATGAAATATCAACAACTCGAGAACCTTGAGGCAGGCTGGAAATGGGCCTACCTAGTGAAAAAGTGGAAAGACGGTGACGCTGTCACAAAATACATTGATAGTGATGAGGCTCAGACGGCCGTTGACGCCTTGTTAGCGCTGGAGCATGAACCAACGCGTGTACATCAATGGATTGAAAAGCACATGTCACCTTCATTGGAGAAGAAACTAAAACAAGCGATTCGTGCCAAGCGCAAGCGTCACTTTAACGCCGAGCAAGAGCAAACGCGGAAAAAATCTATCGATTTGGATTATCGTGTGTGGGAGAAGCTCTCGCAAAAAGCACACGAGCTTGACGCGACCTTGTCAGATACCATTGAATATTTACTTTCTGAGGCTAATCGCTCAGAGAGTGCTAATAAGCAGGTAGACACCTTAAAGCAAGATCTGAGTAACTTGCTGGGTATGTAGAACCGTTTGACCGATAAGCGAGCATCGCAGTATGGGCTATTTTTTACTTATCTCTTTTGCCATCTTTCTCGCATTTATGTTGATTGACCGGCCACTGATCGTGATTGCGTTTAAAGATGGCCAGCTAGTGCGTCACAAAGGGAAAGTGCCGAAAGGTTTCTTACATGACTGCCAAGACATTGCGAAGCGTCATCCGTTCACGGGCACAGTGAAAGTGTATAGCAACCGCTTTAAACCCGCGAAGGTGGTGATGTCGCGCAGCATTGATAACCGCATTCAGCAACGCATCAAAAACGTATTCCCACATCAGTCATTCAAATAGCATCAGATTACAAGCCATGCTGGACAAGGAGCGATATGATAAGCGAGAAAAGCGATATCGCTCCTATATTGACTCGTACCCATCAGTGCGCATTATATAGATTATGTTAAATTAAGGCTTGAGGTCTGACGTTGGATACTGCTTCTGCTCGCCCAGCACTCTTCCTTTTTTTGTCATTAAACGTAATTAGCTATTTACCATAAAATAGCTAATTACTACTTCCTTGAATCGTCATTATCCAAGAGTTACTTGGCCTAAGTCGATTCAAATCAGCGGTAATTAGTGGAAAGATCTAATGACTGATGAGCATGCAGTACGGCGTTAAGGCTTGCCGCCCTAATGGGCTTGGTAACAAAGTCATCCATGCCGGCACGGACACAGCGCTGTTTATCCTCATCCATTGCATTGGCGGTCAGCGCAATGATCGGTCGTTTAAACCCTGAAGCACGCAGCGCTTTGGTGGCAGCGATGCCGTCCATGACAGGCATCGACATATCCATCAGCACAAGATCAAATTCTGTTTGTTTAACCTGTGCCAGTGCTTCTTCACCATTGGATGCTAATACGACGGTATGACCTTGTTTTTCCAGCATTAACCTAACCACCATTTGATTAGCACGGCTATCTTCGGCGACCAATATCGACATAGCCTGCACGGCGTCGGCCGAGACGTTTGGTTGTGCTTGGTGTTTTTGTGCATCTTGAGGTGTTTCGACAATCGGCAAACGAACGCAGAAGTCAGTTCCCTGGTAAGGCTCACTTTCCACGTGAATACTGCCTCCCATCATCTCTACCAGCTTTTTACAAATGGATAATCCAAGGCCAGTACCGCCAAAGCGGCGAGTAATGCTGCCATCCGCTTGAGTAAAAGGCTCAAAGATTCGACCAATCTGTTTTTCGTCGATGCCGATTCCTGAATCTTTCACCCATAACTCGAGTACATCATCATGAGCGTCAAGTGACACTGTCACCCCGCCGCGTTCCGTGAATTTTAAGGCATTGGCCACCAAGTTAAGGAGTATCTGCGTAAAGCGGTTCTCATCCATAAACAAGGTGTTGGGCACAGAAGAAGAGACACTAACAGAGAGGTTAATGCGCTTTTTATCGGCCCGCTCAATCAATTGTTGATAGACATTCGATACGCTATCGCTGGGCTTCATCAATGAGGGAGATAGCGAAAAACGGTTGGACTCAATTTTAGATAGATCGAGAACATCGCTGATCAATGTTAGCAATAGCTGAGCAGATTTATCCATTTGCCCTACCCACTGCTTTTGTTCTTGCGTTAATGAAGAGTGTTGCAATGCATCGATCAACCCTAAAACAGCATTGAGCGGCGTGCGGATTTCGTGGCTCATAACGGCAAGAAACTGCGATTTGGCATTATTGGCTAACTCAGCTTGCTGACGAGCCTGTTGCAATTCGACAACACGACGCTTGGTCGCAGTGATATCTTTAGCCGTCCCTCGATAACCGGCGAGCTCACCGCGCTTATTATAGCAAGGACGGCCTGAGAGGCTTACCCAGTAGTCATGGTGACGAGATTCTATATGCCATTCAATATCGCTAAAGGCTTCTTCTGTGTATATGTACTCTTCTAATTTCGTTTTTAATTCGGCGTCTGATTTGAGCTTTGCCAGCAGGGCTTCAGCATCGATGTCGGTATCAGTATTGGGTGATGACAGGTAAGTCAGTTGAAATTGGTTGTCGAGCTCCCAAAACCAGTCACTCGCTGTTTGGGCAAAGTCTTGAAAGCGTTGCCGGCTAGCATTAAGTTCCTGAGTGCGACTCCCCACTAATGCATGTAGACGGTGACGGTAGTCGATGTCCATAATGGTGCGTTCAATCAAGGGGCGAAATCGGTCGATGACTTGCTGGGCTTCGTTATTAAATGCATCGCGGCGGTGTGACAGCAAAATAAGCATGACTTCGCTGTCATTTACCGTTAATCCGCTAATCAGCGCAGTACCTTGTAAATAACTGGCGTATTGATGCGTTAAGCAATGCATCTCTTTCACCATGCCAGGTTTATAGATAGCAACCGTTTCACCACTTACACAGCGGCGGAACACATCGCCTGTTTGCCAAGTGACTGTTTCCAGTAAGCGTTCAGTCGATACGAGACAGCGAAACGCATCTTCTGTTTCTCGGTTACGGCTTAGCGCCACGGCGCTATCAAAGCTGACATACCGGCGGATCACATCAAGTAAGGAAGCAAAAATATCAGTTTTTGACGTCGCTTCCGTCATGGCTGAGATTGCCGACAAAATCGCGTCGTTTTCTTCCCTTAAACGCTTTTCTCTTGCTTCAACACGACTGAGTTCAAATAAGGTTTCTTGTAAAGATTCAGAGTCTGAACGTTCAGAGGCCGATACGCGTTTCGACGTCATGATTAATCCTTATGAAATAACACAGCCGAGATCATTAAATTACCATGGGACAGTTCCCCACCTTTAAACAAGCCTTGTTCACCAAAGGTAAACGGGCAGACAAACGGCGCAGTGTATAAGGCCGTGTTGATATTGTCGGCGACTTGGTCAAGGCGATCTTTGACATGAAGCATACACCCCGCACAATAAATCGCCAGCCCACCGAGAGGTTGAGGCGTTCGCAGCGCATGATCGTTTGCCGATTCCACGACTCGACTTGCACGGGCAATCAACCCTTCACTGGTGCCTGTCATAAAGTGCGCGGTTTGCCCTACGGCTATTTGCGAGAAGAGTTCCATGTGCCCTTCTTGGTTAACAAACATGGGGTGTGACAAAGTGTAATAAGGTAAGCCGTGTATCTTGCCCGTTTGTGTCCCGAGCGGATACAGGGTTGATCGTGCGAACAGCGAGTCGCCTAAATCTAGCGTTTGCCCGGTTTCTTCTTCGTACCAGTCTTTATAAACCGCGGATGCGGGTTTATGGTCCAAACTCACTAAGGTGCGATCACGTACCTCTGTGACGACGGCCTTCTTGGTGGTGGCCGCATAACCAGAGTGGAATGAATAACTCACCCGTGCGGTCGGATAAAAAACACTGATTGCGATGCCAGATTGCGCGGTTTGCTCATTATCGAAAATGGCCCATCGTCCGCCGACGGTGTCGGCCGCAGCGGAGCCACCTATCACTGGGACCGACACGCCCAACTCTTCTCGAATGGCGGCTAACGTCGTTTCCTCATCACCCGGTGTACTGTGTAAAGCGATGAGTTTGGGGAGCTCGCCACAACGGCCGCTCTCTTCTATCGCTTGATTAAGCGCAATGCGCGCTGAATCGCGTATAGGACGATGGGCTTGGTGTGGTACGAGGGATGTGCCGTAACTCCCCTTTTCATCACTGCAAGCCCAGACGGCGGCTGTCGGCCCTTCGATATAACCGGCTTGCGTCATGACACCGCAGCAGGTCGTACACCCTATCAATGGCACGCCAGGGAAAAGCGCAACCATTGCTCGCTGAAGTGCATCAACATCGTATTGTTCCGTGCAGTAGAGCATTAAAAGCTTAGGTGCCTTTAGACGGCCTAATAATGTGCGCGCCAGTGTTTGCGCGGCGTCTACTGCGTCTGGATTTTGTGTGCATGCCGTGGCTATTTTCATCTTAATGTTCGTTATTGTGCTCGCGATTTATCACGATTTTAATGATACCTGCATCAGGCAATCAAATCATTGCGCTAGTCGGCTGAAATAGTGGTTAAAATCACGTATCCTATTTCCCATTTATATCGCTAGAGTGCTCAACATGGATTGTCGACCCGTTGCGTTATTCGGTGGAGCCTGCGCCTTGGGTGCCACTATCGCCTACCAATTGGCCGCGAAAGGCTATACGCCAATTATTATTGATCACAATCAAACGGCAGCGCTCGATATCGTCGCTCATGATCCCAGAGTCAGGTTTAAAGAAGCACCTGTATTCACGCCCGGTACCCTCCAAGCCACGCTTGATCAGTGCACCGCGCAACTCTCCCCTTTTGTCGGTGCTGTTATCGTGTCTGAGCAGGGGCATGCCTATATACAATCACTAGGGGTTGGTGGGCTGGATGCATTTTGTCAGATGGGGGCTCGTTGTGTCGTCATTCATACGAACAGCCATCTGAGCAACGCCCCCCTACTAAATGACAAGCTGGCTACAAATCGCCTGCAACGGATTAACAGTATAAGTTTCTGGTCGGATCACAATATTAACACTGATGTGGAAACATTACCGTCGCGTAAAAAGAGCGAAGTTTTATCTCCATTGGTATGTTTTCTTTTAAGTGATGAGTCAAATGGCATTAATAATCAAGAGTTTAATATGAAGATATGACAAGTGACAAAAAGAAACACTCATAAATAAGCGTTTCCTTTTATAATGACCGCAAAATAGAATAAATAAGATTTAAACCGCAGTTTATCACTCGCTTTTGGGGTAATTAAATTTAAATTGATATCGATCAAAGACAAGGTTAAACCTTATCGGATTGCGAGGTAAATCTTGGGTTTTCCACTGCCAAGTTAGCGTGATCTTCTCCCCATTTCGGTCTAGCTGATCGCTTATTTCGATCTGCTTACTTCCTTCTTCTCCCCAATAAGCCGAATGTGGCTTTTTGTCTGAAACCACTGAAAAAATTAAATTATCTTGTTCTTTACTCCAAGCGAACTCTATGAGCTGCTGAGATTGTGACGTGCCACAAAATCCACGTTCCCCTTCACAGTCTATAATGGTCAATCCAGGTGTATAGACCAGCGTCCTCCAGAAGAAAGCAACCACCAAAAGTGTAAGCATAACGATGATTTGCGCGAGTCGTCCTCGAGTGAGTTTTTCTGCTGCCATGAGTCGCTTTCTCCGTGTTACAGAGGTCAAAGTTTTATAAGAAAGGTAGGTAAGCCGCACTAAGTGTGTGGGTTAGACCCTGTTTTTTAACCAGTATCTACAGTATGATTCTGGTCGAAAATGCCATTTTTACAAAGAAATAGCAACGGAGTGTGCAAAGTGGTTAAAAACCATACGCAACGGGGCGTTTTCTTAAAAATGGTATGTTAACAGGCGAAGCGGAGGCTTCGTCCGTATCAAACGTGAGTGTAGTTAACTAAAAGTGGAAGCATGCAATATGAGCCAAGTTAAGCAGCTTGAACAAGACTACAACTACCGCGTTGTCCGCTTATTTACCCTAACAACGATTTTGTGGGGTATTGTGGGCATGGCTGTAGGTGTACTTATTGCCGCTCAATTAGTGTGGCCTGCACTGAACTTTGATATTCCGTATTTGACGTATAGCCGTCTGCGTCCACTGCATACCAACGCAGTGATTTTCGCTTTCGGTACCAGTGCGTTGTTTGCAACCTCTTATTATGTTGCGCAGCGAACTTGTCAAACACGGTTGTTCGGAGGGAAGTTAGCAGAGTTCACCTTTTGGGGTTGGCAAGCCATCATCCTTTCTGCAGCCATCTCGCTGCCAATGGGATACACCACCTCTAAAGAGTACGCTGAACTAGAGTGGCCAATTGATATCGCCATCGCGGTGGTATGGGTCGCATACGCTATCGTGTTCTTTGGCACGCTTATCAAGCGTAAAACGTCACATATTTATGTGGCCAACTGGTTCTTCGGTGCCTTTATTCTGACCATCGCGGTGTTGCACATCGTCAACAGCATGGCAATCCCTGTTTCACCGATGAAGTCTTACTCCATCTATGCTGGCGCAGTTGATGCGATGGTGCAGTGGTGGTACGGACACAACGCGGTTGGCTTCCTGCTGACAGCAGGCTTTTTGGGTATGATGTACTACTTCGTTCCCAAACAAGCGGGTCGCCCTGTTTACTCGTATCGACTCTCCATCGTCCACTTCTGGGCATTGATTTCGCTCTATATCTGGGCGGGTCCTCACCACCTTCATTACACGGCTCTGCCCGATTGGACACAGTCACTGGGGATGGTGATGTCGTTAATCTTGTTTGCACCTTCGTGGGGCGGGATGATTAACGGTATTATGACGTTGTCAGGTGCGTGGCATAAACTTCGCTATGATCCCATCTTGCGCTTCCTTATCGTGTCTTTGTCATTCTATGGCATGTCTACGTTTGAAGGCCCAATGATGTCGATCAAAACAGTTAACGCCTTGTCGCATTATACCGATTGGACAATCGGTCACGTTCATTCTGGTGCACTCGGTTGGGTCGCAATGGTCTCTATCGGCTCTATCTACCACTTGATTCCTAAACTGTTTGGTCAAGAGCGTATGTACTCAGTGTCTTTGGTGAACGTACACTTCTGGCTTGCCACGATTGGTACCGTGCTTTACATCGTTGCTATGTGGATTTCTGGTGTGATGCAGGGTCTGATGTGGCGCGCCGTCAACACTGACGGTACGTTGACATACAGCTTTGTGGAGTCATTGGAAGCCTCCTATCCGTTCTACTTCGTCCGCTTTATCGGCGGTGCGATTTTCCTATCAGGCATGTTCTTGATGGCTTACAACGCATATAAAACGATTCGTGCGCCTGAAGCTAGCTTGAAGTCGCTTGAGCCTGCGGTGTAAGGAGGACGATTAAATGAGTTCAAATCGCCACGAGATAGTAGAAAAAAACACAGGTTTGCTAGCGATTTTGATCATCGTTGCAATCAGCTTTGGTGCATTGGTGGAGATAACGCCATTGATTTACCAAAAGCAAACCACTGAACCGGTAGATAACCTTCGTCCGTATACAGCGTTAGAAATGGAAGGACGTGACATCTACATCCGTGAAGGATGCAACGTGTGTCACAGTCAAATGGTTCGTCCATTCCGTGCTGAAACCGAGCGTTACGGCCACTATGCCGTCGCAGGGGAAAGTGTTTGGGAGCATCCTTTCTTATGGGGCTCTAAACGTACCGGTCCTGACCTCGCCCGAGTTGGGGATCGTTACTCTGACGAATGGCACCGCGTTCACTTAATTAATCCACGTGACGTAGTACCTGAATCGAACATGCCTGGTTTCCCTTGGTTAGCAGAGAACAAGCTGGATGGGGAAACAACGGCCGCGAAGCTGAAAGTATTCCGTGACCAATTTGGTGTGCCATACACCGATGAGGACATCGAGAATGCCAAGGCGGCGGTTGAAGGTAAAACGGAGATAGAAGCGTTGATTGCTTATCTTCAGTCACTAGGTCACGCAATGAAGTAATAAGGAGGGCCTATGGATATCGGCACCTTTCATAGTATCTGGACAGTTGTCCTATTTGTGAGCTTCATTGGGATCGTTGTTTGGGCTTATAGCAAACGTCGCAAAAAGCACTTTGATGAAGCGGCTAACCTGATTTTCGACGATGAGGAGAACAATCAGGATAAGTCCAATAACAAGACAGGAGATAATCGCTAATGAGTACGTTTTGGAGTATCTTCGTAACAGTCATCGTACTCGGCACGATTGCTGGCTGTGCTGCTCTTATCATTTGGACAACCAAAGATAAAATGGGCGTCGCAGAAGGCGATGACATGGGTCACGAGTATGATGGTATTCGTGAACTCAACAACCCACTGCCTAAGTGGTGGTCGTACATGTTTTGGGCGACCTTGGTGTTTGGTTTGGGGTACCTCATCCTCTATCCGGGGCTGGGTAACTTTGCTGGCGTATTAGGTTGGAAAAGTTCGTACCAAGACGTAAGCAGTGTCGAGGAGTCGCGTGAGTTAATGGCAAAAGCGCAAGAAGCGCAGCATATTAACCAATATGCGATGGAGCTCGAGGCAGCTGACAAGGTGTTTGGTGAAGCATTCCGCAAACTGGCGTACCAAGAAGATGGCAAATCATTGCGTCCGATTACCCAAATCGCGCGTAATGAAGAAGCCTTGAAAGTGGGTCAACGTTTGTTTAGCCAAAACTGCGCGGCCTGCCATGGGTCGGATGCGCGCGGTCAGGCTGGTTTCCCGAACCTTACGGACGATGCGTGGTTGTATGGTGGTGAGCCTGAAACCATTAAAGCCACCCTTCTCCATGGCCGAAAAGGCAACATGCCGGCTTGGTTAGATACCATGGGTGAAGAAGGCGTTAAAGAAGTCGCCGCTTATGCACTGAGCTTGTCAGGTCGTAAAGTCGATCCGCAAATGGCTGCTAAAGGTAAATCTCGCTTTGTTGTATGTGCCGCATGTCACGGCACGGACGGCAAAGGTAACCCTGCCTTTGGTGCGCCGGATTTAACTGACAATATCTGGCTATATGGTGGCTCTCGCCGCGCCGTTGAGCAAACCATTCGTGGTGGCCGTCAAGGCGTGATGCCCGCGTGGGAAGCTCACCTTGGCGAAGAAAAAATCCAGATACTCTCTGCCTATGTATGGCGCTTGAGTAATCCTGAGGTAGAATAAGCACTTAGGTGTGATACAGCCCCTGCTTGCAGGGGCTTCTTAAATGTAAATGCTCAAACCGAGGAGCTTCTGATGGTAACACCCTGGTACAAGCAGTTTTGGCCTTGGTTCCTGATTGCCCTTCCCGCTTCTGTTGTCGTCGCGAGTTTGTTAACTGTGACCGTCTTTTCGATGAATTCTGTGTCTCTGGTGGCAGAGGACTATTACAAGAAAGGCAAGGCGATCAATGTTGATCTATCCAAACTGAAAGTCGCGGCCCAGCTGGGTGTTTCAGCGCAATTGTCGTCAAACAACCAGGCAATCGCGATAGCACTAGATAAGGGCGATCTCGCGTCATTTCCTGCGCTCAATGTGCATATTCAGCACCGTACGCTCGAGCGAAAAGATGTGAACGTCATGGTAAACCCAAACCAAGCGGGGATTTATCATATCGATCTTGCTGAGCCAATATCCGGCCCCTGGTTTATCGAAATCACTTCATTCGATAAGCAATGGAAAGTGCACGGTCGTATCAATTTCCCTGTCTCAACTCCCCTGACGTTAACCGGTAAGCAGTAACCATGACCACGCCTTGTTATCACTGTGGTGATCCTGTACTAACAGGAGACACCTACCAAGTAGTGATTTTCGATAAACCCCGCCTTATGTGTTGCCCTGGCTGCCAAGCCGTGGCAACCACGATCGTAGACAGTGGTTTGAGTTCTTATTATCAGTATCGTACAGAGAACGCCGATAAGGCCGACCTCGTCCCCGAAGAGCTCAAATCACTGACGCTATACGATAATCAAGATGTACAACAAGAGTTTGTCCGTGATGTGGCAGACCAAAAAGAGGTGACGTTGTCACTTGACGGTGTCTCCTGCGCTGCGTGTGCGTGGCTGATTGAAAAGCAGTTACAACGCACAACAGGCGTCACACATATTCAGGTCAACACCACTACTAACCGCGCCCAGGTGCGTTGGGATGAGAGTGAAACTTCCCTGAGTACAATACTCACACGCATTCATCACCTAGGTTATAAAGCGGCACCTTTTGAGGCTGACAGACAAGAGCAACAATACCATCGCAACATGAAGCAGTACTTATACCGATTGGGGATTGCTGGCTTGGCCACCATGCAAGTCATGATGTTAGCCGTGGCGATGTACTTCGAAGTGTTTGGGGATATGGATGAAACCTTTCGGAATTACTTCCGTTGGATAAGTTTAATCTTCGCGACGCCTGTCTTGCTTTACTCTGCGTTGCCCTTTTACACCAATGCTTGGCGGAACCTTAAGGCACGCACACTGGGAATGGATGTCCCCGTTTCTATTGCCCTGTTATTTGCCTACTTTTCAAGCCTGTACGCGACTGTCACTGGAAAGGGCGAAGTCTTTTTTGAATCGGTGGCAATGTTTACCTTCTTCTTATTGCTCGGGCGTTTTCTGGAAATGCGCGCACGCCGCACGGCAGCAGCAGCCAGCGCCAACTTGTTAAAACTGGTTCCCAAAATGGCGCGCCGCCTTAACGGTGAAGCCGTGCCAGCTAACAGTCTTAAAATAGACGATAACATTCGCGTATTGCCCGGTGAGCCCTTCCCTGCCGATGGACAAATATTGTCTGGCACAACCTCTGTCGATGAAGCCATGCTGACAGGCGAGTCACTACCTCAGACTAAGCAAGTGGGTGATGCCGTTTATGCCGGCACCATGAATGTGGAAGGGAATGTCGATATTTGTGTTACGAGTAATCACAAAGAGTCTCTCGTGGCTCATATTGTGCGTTTGCAAGATGAAGCTCAAATGGCAAAACCCAAGGTGGCAGTGTTGGCAGACCATATCGCGCGTTACTTTGTCGCCGCCATCTTAATTATTTCCGCATCGACTTGGCTCTATTGGCATTTTGTTCAACCTGACGATGCCTTTTGGATCATGCTATCAGTGCTTGTTGCGACCTGCCCTTGCGCATTATCACTCGCCACCCCCACGGCCCTGACTTGCTCAACATCGACCTTTGGCCAGCTCGGCATCATGTTACGCCGAGGTCACGTCTTAGAAACCTTAACCAAGGTGAATCGATTGGTGGTTGATAAAACAGGTACACTGACCGAGGGTGAGGTGAAAATTGATTCAGTCCACGTGTTTGCTGCTGACATTAGCGAACAATCGGCCTTGAACATTGCGGCCAGCTTAGAAGGGTTTGCCAATCATCCCATCGCCAACGCGTTCCAATCAAAAGCGACTGAGTCTCTGACAGTCAAAGCGGCGGACAACCATATTGGTCAAGGGGTAAGCGGCGAGATCAATGGCCAGCATTGGCGTATTGGCAAGGCGGCGTTTGCTCTATCCTCGCCTAAAACGCACTATGATTCCTATCCCGTCGTGCTCAGTTGCGAGGGGCAAGCGGTGGCCGCGTTTTCACTGACCGATCCGATTCGTCCCAGTAGCGCACGCTTGATAGCCGCATTTAAACAAGCTGGGATCCAAACCACCATGCTAACCGGTGATCAATCGCGAAATGTTGAACAGGTCGCTAACCAGCTCGGCATTGATTCTGTGATTTCAGGGGTATCTCCTCAAGGAAAATTGGCGTACCTTCAAAGCCTTGATGATGATACCGTGACCCTGATGGTGGGTGATGGCGTCAATGATGCCCCCGTTTTAGCCGGTGCCCACTTGTCGGTTGCGATGGGAGGAGGCACTGATATCGCTAAATCGTCCGCCGATATGGTGTTGCTGAGTGACGATTTGGAAAAACTACTGACCGCCAGGCAGCTTGCCCAGCAAACTCGCCGTATTATCCGCGAAAACTTAATTTGGGCTTTAGGCTACAACATCACCATTCTGCCTTTGGCGGTTATGGGCTATGTCGCCCCTTACATAGCGGTGGTAGGTATGTCAGCAAGCTCAATCATTGTCGTGTCTAACTCGCTGCGCCTACTTAACAAAAAAGAGGATTAGCGTTATGGCTAGTTTGTATATTTTGATCCCCATCGCCATTATGCTGGTTTGCGTGGCGGCCGTCGTGTTTATCTGGGCCGTCAAATCCGATCAATTCGAGGATCTAGAACGACAAGGCTCTTCGATCCTTTTTGATGAAGAAGAACCGGAGAAAGACGCCGGCTCACAATCAAGCCAACCAACCGAACCTCACGCGTCGACGCAAGATGACAAACATTGATTTTATTGGTGCCCTCGTCATTGGCTTGTTGGGGGCGGGCCACTGCCTAGGGATGTGTGGTGGGGTCGCAGCGGCTATGTCGCTTGGCATTCCGCCACAAAAAGCCAAGTGGCCGTATCTTGTCTTGTATAACTTGGGGCGTATCAGCTCGTATACCCTTGCCGGCGCAATGATCGGTGGTACCGTGGCTTCATTGCTTGCTTTGTCTGATTTAACACAGCATCTTGCGGTATTGCGGCTGTTTGCGGCCATTATGATGTTGCTATTGGCAGCCTATATGGCTCAAGTATGGAATGGCCTTAGCTATATTGAACGGCTGGGTAGCAAACTCTGGCGATTTATTTCTCCGCTAACGTCCAAGCTAATGCCACTGCGTTCGCCATTATATGCCTATCCTTTTGGCCTTGTGTGGGGCTGGCTCCCCTGTGGGCTCGTTTACTCCGCGCTGAGTTGGGCCGCCGTTGCTGGCAGCGCATCCGGGGGCGGCCTTGTGATGCTTGGGTTTGGATTAGGGACGCTACCGGCGATGTTAACCGTTGGTGCCCTTGCCGAGCGGATAAAGCCCATTCTTAACAACCACGCACTGCGTTTGATATGTGCCACAATGTTGGCGCTTTATGGTTTTTATACGGCTTACTCCGCCCTCAAACTCCTGATATAAGGTCGACCTGGCACACAATCATGGTGTAATATGTATATTGACGTTTATCAATTTTAGGCAGGTGTATGGTGTCGAATAAGATCATCACTCGGCGGGTTCAGTCAGGCGGCTGCGCAATTCATTGTCAAGATTGCAGTATTAGCCAACTGTGTATTCCCTTTACGTTAAATGAGCAAGAGTTGGATCAACTGGATAGCATCATTGAGCGAAAAAAACCTATTCAGAAAGGCCAAGAACTGTTCAAAGCCGGTGATAATCTACGAGCGCTGTATGCGATTCGTTCAGGTACGGTTAAGACCTACACAATCACAGAACAAGGTGATGAGCAGATAACTGCCTTTCATCTCGCCGGCGATTTGGTAGGCTTTGACGCTATTAACGATAGTGAGCACCCCAGCTTTGCTCAAGCGCTAGAAACGTCAATGATTTGTGAGATCCCCTACGACACACTTGATGACCTCTCTGGGAAAATGCCCAAGCTTCGCCAACAAATCATGCGACTAATGAGCAATGAGATAAAAGGTGATCAGGATATGATTTTGCTGTTATCGAAGAAAACAGCTGAAGAACGTCTGGCCGCTTTCCTTTATAGCCTCTCGAAGCGCTTTGCTCAGCGTGGATTCTCTCCTCGAGAGTTCCGCCTTACCATGACACGAGGTGATATTGGTAACTACCTGGGTCTCACCGTTGAAACTATCAGTCGCTTATTAGGCCGCTTCCAAAAGTCAGAAATATTGGCCGTCAAAGGTAAATACATCACGGTTCTAGACTTAGAAGAGCTTGCACGTCTTGCGGATGAAGAGTGCTTCGTTTAGCGAATAAAAGTAAATAAGTTGTTAATAAATGGCGCTTTATGCGCCATTTCTCTTTTTTGCTCAATGGTGAACAATTTCTTTCGCGTGAACGGACTAAGTAGGTTAAAGTGAAATTAACCGATGCATCTGTGCAAAGGAGGCAGATATGTCTAGGTACACGAACCTGCTCGTCGTCATTGATCCTTCCCAAGAACAACAACCTGCACTTTCACGTGCGGTCACGCTTAGCCAGCGAAGTGATGCAAAGGTTAAGCTCACCCTCTTTCTTGCCATTTATGACTTTTCATACGAAATGACATCTATGCTCTCATCAGATGAGCGGCAAGCAATGCGCCAAGGTGTGATGCACCAGCGTGAAGAATGGATGAATGAGGTTATTCAAACGCACCAAGCTCAAGAATGTGAGATCGAAAAAGTCGTGGTATGGCATAACCGCCCTTACGAAGCGATTGTCGAACGCGTGCTGAGCCACCACCACGATTTGGTGGTTAAAGCGACACACCAGCACGACACACTAGGCTCTGTCATCTTTACGCCCACCGATTGGCACTTGTTACGCAAATGCCCAAGTTCAGTGTTATTAGTTAAAGATCATGGTTGGCCAGATAAAGGCAAGATAGTCGCCTCTGTTCATGTGGCATCTGAAACCGAAACTCACGCTGAGCTCAACGACAAATTGGTCGATGAAGGGAATATCATGAGTGCCATGCTAGGGGCTGAGTTGCACCTGGCTAACGCCTACCCTGCTACGCCGGTGAATATTACTATCGAGCTGCCTGACTTTGATCCAACATCGTATACCGATGCGGTACGAGGCCATCACCTCACCGCAATGAAAGCCCTGCGTCAGCGCCATCACATCGAAGAAACACGCACGCATGTCCAAGAAGGATTGCCGGAAGATGTTATCCCTAACATTGCCCGGGAGCTGGATGCAGAGCTTGTCATTCTCGGGACCACAGGGCGCACTGGCTTATCCGCGGTGTTCATTGGGAATACCGCAGAGCATATGATTGATCAACTCGACTGTGACTTACTTGCCATCAAACCTGATGGTTACATTAGCCCACTCGACCCTCGCGCTAACGATTAACCTTTCTCATTCCATCATACAGCAGGCAGTGGCATTCACTGCCTGCGGGTGACTGGCATTTGTGGTCAAAATCCGTATCATACCCGCCATTCATGCACACTGGCAGTGTAATGCGTTTACCTTGCCTGACAACGCGATAGTACTTATGAGCACCGAAGAGCTGAGCAAAGCACAAAAATACGGATTTAATAAACTACAAAAGCGCATTCGTCGCAACACCGGACAAGCGATTGCCGACTTTAATATGATCGAAGATGGCGACCGCATCATGGTTTGCTTATCAGGCGGCAAAGATAGCTATACCTTGCTTGATATGTTGCAAAGCCTGCAAAAGAGCGCGCCAGTTTCATTCCAACTCATTGCGGTCAACTTAGATCAAAAGCAACCTGGGTTTCCTGAGCACATTTTGCCAGAGTATTTAGAGGGCTTGGGCGTCGAGTACAAAATTGTTGAAGAAGACACTTACTCTATCGTCAAAGAGAAAGTGCCTGAGGGCAAGACAACCTGTTCACTATGCTCGCGACTTCGCCGCGGTATCTTATATCGCACAGCAAAAGAGCTGGGTGCCACCAAAATTGCATTGGGCCATCACCGAGATGACATACTAGAGACCTTGTTCTTGAACATGTTCTATGGCGGCAAGATGAAAGGCATGCCACCGAAGCTCGTCTCTGATAACGGCGAACATGTGGTGATCCGTCCACTGGCCTATTGCCGAGAAAAAGACATTGAGCGTTATTCAGAGCAAAAAGCCTTCCCGATCATTCCGTGTAACCTTTGTGGCTCACAGCCCAACCTACAACGCCAAGTGATCAAAGATATGCTCCGAGATTGGGACAAGCGCTACCCAGGCCGCATTGAGACGATGTTCCGAGCAATGCAAAATATCGTCCCCTCGCATATGGCCGATACCGAGCTGTTTGATTTTAAATCCGTCGCAGCGGGTATGGCGTTTGAGGGGGATGGTGATACCGCATTCGATAAGGAAAACTTTACCGATCCGGCGCCCGTTTCAGAGAGCCCTGTCGAGGTTGACCCCAACTTATCACTCGACGTGGTCAATGTCGGCACATAGTGTTTGAAGCATGACAGAATTGTCGTTGGCCCTAAATGGCCTGCTAATAAAAACGCCCACTTTAAACAGTGGGCGTTTTTTGCCGTTTCAGCCTTCACATCATGCGCATTATGTCTTTGAAGCTCAGTGCAGACTTAAAGTCTTTATCCGTTTATCCGTTTTTCGGCAACCAAGGCGACACCTTGATGGGAGCGTCTGGCAGCGTTAACGTGGCGCTATCGCCAAGATGATTGACATCTATAATGGCTTGGTGAGCATCGATTGGGTATTTTGTTCCCTCACTGCTAGTCACCGCACCAGTCACCGAGGGCGCAAAATGCAAGACGACTCCCTGTGTCTTCGGCATAAACCAAGAAGCAAACATCCCGCCTAAATTTTCCATCATCGTATCCATCTGAGGCAACCAGCCCTGAATCTGCTGGCTGGTTAATTTCTTTCCTACTGGCTGATCAACCAATACCTGGAACGAAATATCGCAGTTACGATCGGCGGGCGTTTCAACAAAGATATCCGGATTCACTTTGCGGAGCTGGTTATCGAGAGGAAGCGGCAGCGCTTGAGAGGCTGGAATATCAAAGGCTTCATAATGCTCTTCCTTGCTCATCCATGCGCGAGAAATCGGGCAAACCTCTCCCGACTCGGCCGAGACCATAAAATACGCCACACCAATATCAGGGTGCCCTTCTTCCACGTTATGTTTAAGCTGAGTAAATAGCTTGCTATAGCTAAAACGGTATGTATCGGCACTGGCCGGGACACTCACCATTCCCAGCAAAACCAGTACACTGGCTAGTTTTTTCATCAGAACTCCAGTTGCAGGCTCAAAGCGTATCAAGCGTCAAAGGTGTCTTGGTCAGATGACGACGGAGTCGTACTATTCGACGCTCTTTCTTCATTCTCATTTTGTGACACTGTCACCTCCACACCAACGCCAAACATTTCTCGGTAAATCACACCTTTAACATTGAAGAGAAAGGGTAACGCCCAAACCAAGGCAAAGCCAGCGGTGGCAAAAGAAATGAGAAATAGCACGCCGACAACGGCATAAATGGTTGCCATTTGGAACAATTTCTTGTTTACCGCCCGGAAGGATACGGTGAGAGCTTTAACCGGCGTGAGGCGTTTTTCACAAATCAATAACGGCGACATGGAAAACGCCATCGCAACATAAAGGCTCAGTAATGGAAAAATCATGCTCGCCACACTTTGCAATGTCGCCGACAGGCAGATCACGACCGTCACGGGTAAAGCAAACACGAGCCCTTTTAGTAGATGGCGTGGTTTAGAGCGAAAGCCTATAGCGTGACTCAAGCCCATTAAGCTCGCCCCCGCATATAATGGCGCAATCAGAACCTCGGAAGTAAAATTCGCTAACCACACGGATGAAATCATATCTGTGGTGAGCTCACGTTGACCGACCAATGCCTCAAATAAATGCGACGGCGCCCCCAACAACAACGTCAGCATCAGCATTAAGATACCTATTTGAGTCGCGAATAGGCACAAGGTGGCGGGCAAAAACGACCAAAAGTGCTTGAAGGTCTGAGAGAAGGCTTCTTTGATTATCTCAAAAGGATCGAGCCGGTAGCGACCGTTTAGCGCTGTTTCTACCGACCCACCGATATGTAAAGCATTGTTGTATTCTTGTTGACTCATAATCGTTATCTATCATGACTAATGCACCCAGTATATCTGACTGTAACCCATAGCCAAAAATCATTCTGACAAATAAGGAAAAATAACCAGATCAGCTTTGCGTTGACAATGGTCTGGTTTAGGCTGGACACCTTATCGAACAACAGACACCAAAGTGCCAAAACGAGCGAAAAACTGCTTTAACTTCGACTGACACGCGTCTATTATGCGCCGTCTGTTTTATGGGTACGAATGTACAAGACAATTTGCCAGGTAGAGAGAGAACGAACCATTGAAGCACGCAAATGTATCTCACAAACCGGTTGTCGAGCTCGCGTCACTAACCAAAAGTTTCGACGGCAAAGAAATCATCTCCCGTTTCAACCTAACGGTCAATAACGGAGAATTCCTAACGATCCTTGGCCCTTCAGGCTGTGGCAAAACAACCGTACTGCGTTTGATTGCGGGGCTGGAAGATGCCGACAGTGGTGCTGTCGTTATTGATGGCAAAGATGTCACGACCCTCCCAGCAGAAAAACGCAATGTAAACACTGTCTTTCAAAGCTATGCGCTTTTCCCACATATGACAGTGTTTGAAAACGTCGCATTTGGCCTGCGCATGCAGGGCGTGAATCATCACCATATTGAACCTCGGGTGATGGAAGCGCTGCGAATGGTACAGCTTGACCATTATGCCTCTCGTAAACCTCATCAATTGTCTGGCGGACAGCAGCAACGTATCGCGATTGCACGCGCCGTGGTCAATAAACCGAGCGTGCTCTTGCTGGATGAATCCCTCTCTGCACTCGATTACAAACTGCGTAAACAAATGCAGATGGAGCTGAAACAGCTGCAACGCAAACTGGGGATTACGTTTATCTTCGTTACCCACGACCAAGAAGAAGCCCTGTCGATGTCCGATCGCATTATCGTTATGCGTGATGGCGAAATCGAGCAAGACGGCTCACCGCGTGAGATATATGAAGAGCCTAAGAATTTGTTCGTGGCACGCTTTATTGGTGAAATCAATGTCTTTGATGCCAATGTGATTAAACGCATCGATGACAAACGTATTTGGGCCCGAGTCGAATCACGTGAGTGTGAGGTCTATTGCAAGCTCGATGTCCATCCAGGTGACGCTATCAAGGTATTGCTTCGCCCTGAAGACATCCGCTTGGAAGAAATTCATGGTAATGCTAAGCCCAATGGTATTGTGGGCTATGTACGCGAGCGAAATTACAAAGGCATGACCCTCGACTCGGTCCTCGAGTTGCCATCAGGGCAAACCGTGATGGTGAGCGAGTTCTTCAATGAAGATGACCCTGACGTCGATCACTCCATCGATCAGAAAGTGGCTCTGACGTGGGTAGAAAGCTGGGAGGTGGTGCTGGCCGATGAAAAAGCTTAATCTGCAAACCGCCATCGTGGGTTTGGTCGTAGGTTGGTTGCTGATCTTTGTTTTTTTACCCAACCTAATGATTATCGCGACCAGTTTTTTAACGCGCGATGACGCCGATCTTGTCGAGATGACCTTCACGCTGAGCAATTATGCGAAACTGCTCGATCCTCTTTATGCGAAAGTAGTCTGGCACTCTTTCTACATGGCGGCCTTGGCAACCCTGATCTGCCTACTCATTGGCTATCCATTTGCGTTTATCATTGCCAAAATGCCTAAAAATACACGTCCTTTGATGCTGTTTTTAGTGATTGTTCCGTTTTGGACCAATTCTTTGATCCGTACGTACGGGCTAAAAATATTTCTTGGTACCCGTGGGCTACTCAATGAAAGCATGATGTGGCTTGGCTTGATAGAACGCCCCGTTCGCATCATGTACACCGAGTATGCGGTTATGGTTGGCCTTGTCTATATTTTGCTGCCATTTATGATCCTGCCTTTGTACTCGAGCATCGAGAAACTCGATCGCAGCTACCTTGAAGCGGCGCGTGATTTAGGCGCCAACAAATTCCAGTGTTTTATGCGTGTGATCCTGCCATTGACCACACCCGGTATTATTGCTGGCAGTTTGCTGGTCATTCTTCCCGCTCTAGGCATGTTCTACGTCTCGGATTTGCTGGGGGGAGCGAAAAACCTACTGATCGGCAATGTGATTAAGAGCCAGATTTTGAACGTTCGTGATTGGCCATTTGGCTCAGCCGCCAGTATCTCTCTGACGGTGTTAATGGGCCTGTTGCTGTTTGCATATTGGCGTGTGGGTAAGTGGATGAATCGCAAGGAGGCCTTATCATGATCCGGTGGCTAAGGAATAGTTTTCTCTCCTTGGTTTACGCCTTCCTTTACATCCCAATTCTGGTGTTGATCGTTAACTCGTTCAATGCCAGCAAATTTGGCATGAGTTGGAAAGGCTTTACTTGGGAGTGGTATGGGCAGCTGGTCAATAATCATAGCCTGATGCAAGCGGCGGGTAACTCATTAACCATTGCGGTCTTTTCTGCTAGTGCTGCCGCCATTATTGGTAGCTTGACTGCCGTTGCCCTCTTTCGCTACCGCTTTCGCGGTAAACAGTTTGTCAATGGCATGCTTTTTGTAGTGATGATGTCCCCGGACATTGTGATGGCTATTTCGTTATTGGCGCTATTTGTGTTGATGGGCGCGCAACTGGGATTTTTAACCCTACTGCTCTCTCATATTACTTTCTGCCTACCATTCGTGGTCGTCACGGTATACAGTCGCTTAAATGGCTTTGACGTTAAAATGCTTGAAGCCGCGCGTGATTTAGGCGCGAGCGAATGGGTGATCCTCACCAAGATTATTTTGCCACTGGCGGCTCCTGCGGTCGGTGCAGGTTGGCTACTGAGTTTTACCCTCTCGCTGGACGACGTTATCGTTAGCTCATTTGTGACCGGGCCAAGCTATGAAATTTTGCCCTTAAAGATTTATTCGATGGTTAAAGTGGGCGTATCACCCGAAGTGAATGCACTTGCCACTATCATGTTATTGGTGTCGTTAGTGTTGGTCATGTGCTCGCAATGGCTCGCGAAAGACAGGTTAAAGTAACCCTTGCGCTAGGGCTGCTATTCCACCAGCAGCCCTTTTTTCTATCTGTATCCTCTTGCGTTACTGCTCCAGAGCCAGAATCTCCTCCACCAGCTTCGGCACGAGCGTGCTCGCCTTCCCGTAACGCCGTTCATTAAATTCACTTTCCACAGCGCTGGGCTCCAAGTTTATTTCAATAGTGTGCGCACCATGCATCGCCGCTTCGTGCACAAACCCCGCCGCTGGATACACCGCCCCAGAGGTGCCAATAGAAACAAACAGATCCGCTTGATTGAGTGCATCATGAATTTGCCCCATTCCCAGAGGCATCTCTCCGAACCACACCACGTGTGGCCTCAACGGTGCGGGCATCTGGCAACAATGGCAGTGATCGGACACCTGGATATCACCCGTCCAATCGATGGTTTGCTGCGAGTGGCTACAACGCGCCTTTAACAGCTCACCATGCATATGAATGATATTGTGCGTGCCGGCGCGCTCGTGGAGATTATCAATGTTTTGGGTCACAACGAGCACACTGGCCTCGGTTTCCTGCTCTAGGCGTGCCAGTGCCTCATGGGCCGGATTGGGTATGATCTCTCCTTGTAACTGCCGCCGACGATCATTATAAAACTGTTGAACAAGGGTCGGGTTTCTCTCAAAGCCCTCAGGCGTTGCAACGTCTTCAATATGATGCTCTTCCCAAAGGCCATCTTGATCTCGAAAGGTTCTAATCCCTGACTCTGCAGATATTCCCGCGCCTGTCAAAACTACGATGTGTCGATAAGGGAATGCCATACGCCGTTCCTATGCAAGTGACCTGTTTATTTATTTTATAACACTCTCACGCTTACCATTGAAGTAGTAAGGGTTTAGACCTTAGTCGTTGACTCTAATCACAAAAAGATAATGCAACGACTGGCTAGACCAATGCCGCGCTTCGCTTGGGTTACAATGTCGGCTTACTTCTCGCATCTGTTATCCATTATGAAATTAGAACATTATTACACTGAACAAGATGGCAAACTGATTTTTACTCGCCAGCAAGCAAGTGACTTTGCTAAACGTATCGCTGGCGACTTTAACCCGATTCATGACACAGACGCTTCACGGTTCTGTGTGCCCGGGGATTTGCTGCTTTCTATCTTATTGGCCAAAACAGGGATCAGCGAGCAAATCGAGATTCAGTTCAATGGCATGATCAGTGCCAATACGCCCTTGTCGATTATCGAAACAGACGATGGCGTTACCGTCGTCGACGATAATCAAAAGCTTTATCTCACCATGACACGCCATGGACAAACACGTCACGATAAAGCATTAGCAACAGAGATCGCCGAGCACTACGTGCAGTTTTCCGGTAAGAACTTCCCGCATATCATGGTGCCGCTAATGCGGGAGCAACAAATGATGATTAACACTGAACGTCCACTCGTCATGTACGAGAAAATGAGCTTGGCGTTTGATGATCTCTCAATCAACTCTGCCGATGTCGCTTTATCGGATTCGGTGATGCAAGTGAGCGGCAAACGCGGAAAAGTCGATCTTGCTTTTGATTTTATTGTCGATGGGCGGCGTGTGGGACACGGATGCAAAACGATGGTTGCCAGTGGTTTGCGCCCCTACTGCGAAGAGGCCATTCAAAACCTAGTAGAGCGTTTTAATGCCAGAAAACAGGCCTACTGCGCTACGCCCGCCACGGAGTAATTTTCTTCCCAGAAGCCTTTGGCTCTGATCTATAGTTAAATCAGAGCCAACGCTGAAGGAAGTTGTTATGGAATCCAATAGCTTGGTCGAGCTTATCGATCGTCTCCCGAAAATCCCCAAAGTCGTGCAAGAGTTGATTGAGTTGGTCAACAGCCATGACGCTGAGCTTAATCAAATCGCCGAAAAAATCGCCTACGACCAGGTCATTTCCGCGCGAGTGCTTCGCTTGTCTAATTCAGCCTATTTTGGCCGCGCCCGAAACGTAGGCTCTGTCAACGAGGCCGTTATCCGGCTAGGTCTAGGCCCTGTGAGAACTCTGGTGGTGTCTAGTGCACTGATGAGTGCCTTTGACGTCGATGACGAAGTGGATATGGATGCGTTTTGGCAACACACTTTCGAAATTGCAACCTTGAGTAAAGCCTTAGCAAACGCATTAAGAATGGACGGTAACGAAGCATTTACCGCCGGCATGCTCCATAATCTCGGTGAGCTGCTGATCATGACCACCGCTTACGACAAGCTGGACCGTATCAATCTGCACATGGAGGCGGGTAAGCCCAAGCAAGAAGCCCAGCAGCTTATTTTGGGGATCACCAGCGCCGAGTTAGGTGGAGAGCTCGCACAAACTTGGAACTTTCCCCAGCGCTTAAGCGATGCAATTCGTTATCAGTTTTCGCCCGTACACGATGAGCAGTTTTCGCCATTGGCGGGCATACTTCGCTTAGCCAACAAAATTGACGCCGCTTGGGGCGAGTTTGTTACCACCGACTCTAAGCTTGATTGGCTCGACCAGCAGCTCGAGTACAACATTCTCGGTTTGCCTAAAACCGTGGTCGCTAATATCGACGATGTCATTGGATCAGGGCGTGAAATGGCCAGAATGCTTAAATAACAATGGCGTCTCTATCACCACGTGGGCGCAGTATATGAACCACGTGGTGCTTTCTAAAAGCAATGCTGAATCGCAAGGTATTTATTGCGGATGTGCTCTATCAGCAAACGTACTTTTTTAGGTGGCTGGCGAGTGAATGGATACACCGCATAAATCCCGAGTTTTTTGCCCACTTGGTCAGGAAAAAGATCAACCAATACGCCCTGCATCAAATCGTCATACACCAAACAACGCGGTACATACGCGATGCCATGGCCACTTAGCGCACCTTGTCGCAGGGCGATGGGGTTATCGGTCGAAAAGTTGCCGGCCACTTTAATCACTTGGTTTTTATGCTCGCCTTTAAACTCCCAGTCACTGGCTCCCGTGGTTTGGTAGGCATATTGCAGACAATTATGCTGTTTTAACTCGATAGGATGTTGCGGCCGCCCATGACGCGCAATATAGCTGGGCGCCGCACATACCACCCATTGTGAGTCGATAATATGGCGAGCAATTAAGCTAGAGTCCTCGAGGTAGCCGGTGCGGATAACCAGATCAAACCCCTCATCAATTAAATCAACAAAGCGATTGTCCAACGACATATCGATATTGAGACCAGGGTATTGCCCACAAAACGCCGCCACCGCTTCGGCCAACAACAGTTCCCCAGAAATGGTCGGCACTGAAATTTTTATTTGGCCCGTTATCGCCTCCCCAAACCCTGCGACCGCATCAAAGGCTTCATCAGCGGCCTGCTTCACATTTTTTGCACCTTGATACAAGGTACGTCCGGCATCAGTCAGTGTCAGCTTACGCGTGGTGCGATACAAAAGCTGCACTCCCAACCCCTCTTCGAGCTTTTTAATCCGCTTGCTAACTACGGAATTTGTCAGGGAATTTATTTCCGCTACCTTGCTAAAAGAGCCTAATTCGGCGACTTGAGCAAAGAGGACAAGATCATCTGTTTTCGGCATATTATGTCAATTATGGAAGTAATTATTTTCATTATTTCCATATATCAGAAAAATGCAAACGCGTAATGTCACATACGGTTAACATCGAGTCACCGAGCTGTCAGCAAAATAACAACACATTGGTGACTTGTTTATTCAACGTGATTCAACGGAAGAGACACCTAATAAGGAACCCTTATGACAGATACCCTATACGCCCTCGTCGCGTTCTCACCCATCGTGGTCGCGGCTATCTTACTGGTCGGCTTAAATTGGCCAGCCAAGAAGGCGATGCCCGTTGCCTTTATCATGACAGTCTTAATCGCACTCTTCCAGTGGCAGATGAGTGCGGCACGCGTATCGGCCTCCATCGCACAAGGTTTAATCATTACAGCAGCCGTACTTTGGATCGTGTTTGGTGCCATCCTTTTGCTCAACACCTTAAAGCACACTGGCGCGATTACCGTAATTCGCAACGGCTTTACCACCATCTCCGATGATAGACGTATTCAGGCCATCATCATTGCATGGTGCTTTGGCTCGTTCATTGAAGGGGCATCAGGCTTCGGCACCCCCGCTGCCATTGCGGCGCCGTTATTGGTCGCCATTGGCTTCCCTGCTCTCGCCGCGGTTGTGGTGGGGATGATGATTCAATCTACGCCTGTCTCCTTCGGCGCAGTGGGCACACCTATTATCGTGGGCGTAAACAAAGGGTTAGACAGCCATGCAATTGGACAAACACTCACCGTCAATGGCAGTGATTGGGCAACCTACCTGCAGTCTATTACCACGCAAGTGTCATTTATTCACGCGGTGATTGGCACACTGATGCCTTTGCTAATGGCAATGATGTTGACCCGATTTTTCGGTAAGAACAAGAGCTGGAAAGAAGGCTTAGAGGTGGCGCCATTTGCGATTTTCGCCGGGTTAGCATTCACCGTTCCTTATGCCCTCACCGGCTGGTTGTTAGGACCTGAATTCCCTTCATTACTCGGAGGTCTAGCAGGGATTGTGCTTGTCACCACCGCGGCACGTAAAGGCTTTTTAGTGCCGAAAAACCAGTGGGACTTTGATGATGAGTCGACGTGGCCGACCCATTGGCTGGGCTCGCTGAAGATGGATCTTAAGGTTCAAGAAAAGCCGATGAGCATGGCCATGGCCTGGACCCCTTATATTTTGTTGGCGGTTTTCTTGGTGATCAGCCGCGTTAGCCCGACGGTCAAGACGGCACTGACCGATGTCAGCCTCGGTTTCTCCTCTTTGTTTGGTGAAACAGGGGTCAACGCCGCCATTCAGCCACTTTATCTACCGGGCGGTATCCTTGCGTTCGTGGCTTTATTAGCCGTGTTGCTGCAAGCGCGTCAATTGTCACCGCTGGTAACGGCTGCGCGTGAATCGAGTAAAACACTGATTGGCGCAGGATTTGTCTTGGTGTTTACCATTCCCATGGTACGGATTTTTATTAACTCAGGCGTTAATGGTGCTGATTTGGTGAGTATGCCAGTCATGACCGCACGCTTTGCGGCCGATTTAGTGGGGAATGGCTTCCCAGCGTTAAGCGCCACCATTGGGGCGTTGGGCGCTTTTATTGCTGGCTCCAATACGGTGTCCAATATGATGTTTAGCCAGTTTCAGTTTGAAGTGGCACAAACGTTAGGCGCATCGACCGTGGTGGTAATTGCCCTGCAAGCCGTTGGTGCCGCAGCTGGCAACATGATCGCCATCCATAATGTGGTCGCAGCATCCGCGACGGTAGGCTTACTCGGCCGTGAGGGCGTGACGCTACGGAAAACCGTCTTACCCACCATTTACTATCTGATTGCCGCGGCGGTTATTGGCTTGGTGTTAATCAATGTATTGCAATTTGCCGATGTCCTCTCCGGGGCGTAATCTTACATGTTATTGGCCGAGCTACCTCTCGGCCTTTCTCTCCACAAGCGGGCCAGCTAGGCTGACCCCAGCCTTTGTCGTAACGTAAAGGAAAGGAACGCTTATGAATACCCCATCACGTTTGTCGTCATCACAGCAACAAGCATTTATTTCGACCTTGACCGACATCGTGGGCGAAAACAACGTACTCACTGAGACAAGCCAGACCCAGCATTATCGTACAGGCTTTCGCTCGGGAGGCGGCCCTGCGCTGGCGGTTATTTTCCCCACCTCTTTGGTGATGCAATGGCGAGTGCTCCAAGCATGTGTCGACGCGGATGTGGTGATGATCATGCAAGCCGCGAATACGGGCTTAACCGAAGGCTCAACCCCCAAAGGCAGCGACTACGACCGTGATGTGGTAATTATCAACACTACACGCCTAGACGGATTACAGCTTCTCGATAACGGCAAGCAGGTACTGAGTTTTCCCGGAACAACATTGCACCAGTTAGAGCAGACGCTCAGGCTTCTTAAGCGCGCGCCGCATTCGGTCATCGGTTCGTCGTGCATTGGCGCATCGATTGTCGGTGGTGTGGCCAATAATTCCGGTGGTGCATTGGTCAAACGCGGCCCAGCTTATACCGAGTATTCTTTGTTCGCACAGTTGAACCAAAATGGTGAACTGACGCTGGTTAATCATTTGGGCATAGCCCTAGGTGATGACCCAGAAGCTATTCTCTCGCGCGTTGAGCATGGTGATTACACCGCCGATGATATTACCTATGACGAGCGCAAGGCGTCTGCTGATGACTACGAGCAGATCTTGCGTGATGTCGATGCTGACAGCCCCGCGCGCTATAACGCCGACAAACACCGCTTACATGAAGTGAGCGGCTGTGCGGGGAAACTTGCCGTATTTGCCGTGCGTCTTGATACTTACCCGATCCCTGAGCGCGAGCAAGTTTTTTACATTGGCACCAACAACCCAGATGTGCTTAATACCCTGCGCCGCCGTGTTCTGAGCGAACTCTCTCACCTGCCAGAGGTGGCTGAGTATATGCATCGTGATGCCTTTGATATCGCCGAGCGTTACGGAAAAGATGTGTTTTTAGCGATTGGTCGACTGGGAACAGATGCAATCCCGAAAATGTTTGCCTTGAAAGCAAAAATAACCGCCTGGCTAGACAGTGTTCCCCTACTGCCTAAAGCATTACCCGATAAAGTGATGCAATACGCCAGTCAGCTTTTTCCACAGCACTTGCCCAAACGAATGCTCGCATTTCGCGATAAGTTTGAACACCATCTAATATTCAAAGCCTCAGATGAAGGGATAGAAGAAGCCTCGGCGTTTCTGAGCCGCTTTTTCACCGAACACGCAGACAGTGATTACTTTGCCTGTAGTGAGGATGAAGCGAAAAAAGCCATGCTTCACCGCTTTGCGGCAGCCGGTGCGGCGATTCGCTACCACACCATGCACAGCCGTGATGTGGAAGACATTCTCGCGTTAGATATCGCGCTTAAGCGCAACGAGACCGAGTGGGAAGAGCACCTGCCCATCGAGATAGAACAAGAGATGGTCGCCAAGCTTTATTACGGGCACTTTTTCTGCCACGTCTTCCATCAAGACTATGTGGTGAGAAAAGGTGCGGATGTGAGTGCGATTAAGGCGAAAATGCTGGCGCTGCTCAATGAACGAGGCGCTAAGTATCCTGCCGAGCATAACGTAGGTCACCTCTATGCGGCGGAGCCGGACTTAGCTAACTTTTATCACCAGTTAGATCCTACCAATAGTTTTAACCCAGGGATCGGTAAAACGGGGAAACAAAAATACAGCGCTGATTGCCAGTGCCTGGACCATCAATTGCGCCAACAGACAGGTGCTTCCTCCTCTTCCGTCACTCAGGCGCATTCGTGAGCGCTAATCGTTAACGGGGAGCGGCAACACCGCCAACGGTGAGGTATCACTCTCCGTTGGCGGAGGTTTCATTACAGGGACGGCTTCTCGCGAATAAAACGCGCAAAACGTGGAATGCCTTTTTGGGTGACACCGTTATGGCGCACCAAGATAGTACTACCAACCTGTGGCGGATCAGCCCGCTGCGCATCACTAAAGCCAGATCCCACGCTAAACTCGGTGCCGTCAGCCAGGCGTACCACCAGAGAGCCCATCAAACCTTGTAACCGCCCTTTGCCAGGGTTCATCCCTACCACAGTCACGTCTTTTTCTTGGTAGGTTTTCAACTTAACGACGCTTTCTACCCGCTGACCCACATACACACTATCAGGGTGATGCAGCATCAAGCCCTCACCGCCTGCTTCATCGATGGTAGCCAACCTCTCCTTAAGTGCTTCATTGCTCGTCACAGGCTTCTGTGGGACATACGCTAAGTGCGGCGATGCTGTCTTAGATACGATCTGTTTTAACGCTGTATAGCGTGTTGAGAATTGGCCTGGATGATCGGGCATATCAAACGCATAAAAGCGAATACGCTGCCACGCATCTTCATTCGGCGTATCATCAAGCACAGTGCGTAGTACGGCTTGAAACTCTCCTCGTCCTGCCCATAACTCGCCATCTAAAGGTGTCTGGGGAAGCGATTGGATAAACGCTTCAGGGGCATGAATAGGATTGCCTTGCCGCGTCAATAATCGAGATCCTGTCCAGTAAGCACGGATCCCATCGAGCTTTTCACTGGCCCAATAACCACGATAGTCTTGTTCGGCAATCTGTCCGTCAATACCATGCATCAACGCTGGCGCCGACGGTGCAGCATCAGCATCACTGGTAGGAAACAGGGTAAAGGCGGAGAGTAAGCATAGAGTAAAAGGATTTAGGCGTGCCATGGCATTCCTCCTTAGTGGTAAGGAGCATACGCTAGCGCGATAGAAGGCGTATCAACATGCCTTTATTTTTTATTGGTAGAGAACGCGTGTTCACGGTGAACAATGGGCAGGTGTTACATCGTCCACCGTGAAATGACTCGTGAAAGCCCGTCCGCTATGAAATCTTTGATCATCAAGCTTGGCTGGCAAACGCATAGATAAAAGTGCCGTTTTTTATCGCATCAATCACCCGGGCCGATAAATAGCTAGGTAACGCTGGGCAGCCCCAACTTCGACCGAGTTGGCCACTTTGTTTGATCACGTTCGGATGGGCATAATCGGCACCGTGAATAACAATCGCTCTTTCACGTGCATTGTCATTTAGCCCCTTTGACAAACCATCGAGGCGTAATGAATAGCCATGTTTGCCATGGTAGGTTTCAGCCGCGCGATAGACCCCCAATGATGTTTTTAGCGAGTTGATTCTGTTAGAAAACTGCTTTGCATATAAAGCGCCGCTATTTTTGCCATGAGAGACATAAGAGCGAAATAGCATTTGGCGTTTTTTCACATTGATCACCCAAAACCGCTTTTCTGACGACGGTTTTCCGTAATCAATCAGTGTCATCACCGGCTTGCTACTTGGGTTGTGCTTAAAATGGCGATACGCATCAGAAAAGGCTTGGTACGACACCTCCCCAGCGAGATTGAGTGATTGATATAATCCACTGACCTCATCTTTAAAACTGGCCCAAACCGAGGTTGGCATGCTTACCGCCAATACATACAAAACCACCCGATACCAAGGGGCCACATCTGCTTGTTTCATTTTTTGCTCCTTTCTTGCCACGGCAACACGCACCACCGAGCTGTCTGTCGTTCGTATTGACAAAAACAAAAACCGTGCCATGTGACACGGTTTTGATTATTTATTGATATTTATATAAATTATCTCACATCGACGTTTTACCCGTCTTCATCTAATCCGTAGCGGCATAAGCTTGCCGCATTTAAACCGCCGCAATGGCGTTTTTAATCCGCTTATCCGAAACAGGGTAAGGCGTGCCGAGTTGTTGCGCAAAGTAGCTCACTCGAAGCTCTTCAATCATCCAACGAATCGCTTTCACCTCATCAGGCACAGGCTTTCCTTTAGGCAGCTTGTTCAGCAACGCCTTGTACTCATTCATCACAGATTCAATTTTGAGCATGTGGTTGCGATCGCGGGTTGGATCCACAGGCAGCTTTTCCAATCGTCGCTCGATCGCTTTCATGTAGCGAAGAATATCAGGCAGCCGCTGCCAACCTGATTCGGTGGCAAAGCCTTTGTAGATAAGCCCTTCTAGTTGGGCTTTGATATCCGACATCGCAAACGCCATGGAAAGATCCACTTTGCCTTTGAGCTTTTTGTTGATATTGAACGCGTGCGTCAATATTTGCTCGACCTGTTGCGCTATCTCCACCACGGTATCGCCTAGCTCAGCACGCACCGTCTCTTTAAGCGATTCGAATGCCTGCGCCTCCCAGGTTAAGCCACCGTGTTGCTCGATAAGCTTATCGATCCCGCAAGCGATGCAATCATCAATTAAATCCAACACGCGACCATACGGATTGAAATAGAGTCCCAATTTGGACTTGTTGGGCAAGTGTGCATGCAGATATTTAATCGGTGATGGCACATTGAGCAAGATAAGCCGACGCTGCCCCGCTTGCATGGCTTTATGTTGTTGATCTTCGGTTTCGAACAGACGAATGGCAACACTGTCTTTTTCATCGACTAATGCGGGATAGGCTTTGACTTCAAAGCCGTGTTTTTTCTGCTGATAGCGCTGGGGCAAAGCCCCAAAACTCCATTGGGTAATCCCTTGCTGCTCGATATCATCATCCGCCACATCCGATAACGTCGCTTGTACTTTGTCTTTCAGAGAGACTTTAAGCGCATTTAAGTCTTCGCTTTCGGCCAAGGTTCGATTCTTATCGTCGACGACACGGAACTGGATACGCAAATGCTCGGGAAGTTGACTGAAGTTCCAGCTGTCACGCTCAATGGTGACACCGGACATCTGCTTCAAGGCTTTCTCCGTGCTATCGAGCAAAGGTGCCTCCATCGGCGTCACGCGCTGTAAGATTGCCTCAGCATAGTTTGGTGCCGGAACAAAGTTACGACGTAACGGCTTAGGTAGCGATTTAATCAGCGCGACAATCAGCTCCTGACGTAGCCCGGGAACGTGCCAGTCAAAACCTTCTTCTGACACCTGATTGAGGATCGGCAGCGGGATATGCACCGTCACCCCATCGTGGTCTTGGCCGGGTTCAAATTGGTAGCTCAGCTTGAGTTTTAGGTTGCCTTGATGCCAAAAATTGGGGTAATCCAGCTCCGTGACATGGCTGGCGTCCCCTTGCAGTAGCATGGCTTTTTCAAAGTTGAGCAGGTCGGGATTGTCTTGACGTGCCTTTTTCCACCAGGTATCAAAGTGACGCCCGCTGACGACACTATGATCGAGGCGCTGATCGTAAAAGTCGAACAAGGTATCGTCGTCTGCCAAAATGTCGCGCCGGCGAGATTTGAGCTCGAGCTCTTCCACTTCCGCCAGCAGCTTTTGATTTTGGCGGAAAAAGGCATGCTTGGTTTGCCAATCCCCCTCAACCAATGCCGAACGAATAAACAGCTCACGACTAAGCACCGGGTCGATGGCGCCATAATTGACTTTACGGCTGGCCACAATCGGGATCCCGTATAGCGTGACCTTCTCACTGGCCATCACAGCCGCTTGCTTGCGTGACCAATGTGGTTCACTGTAGCTGCGCTTAATCAAATGTTGCGCCAGTGGCTCTACCCATTCGGGTTGGATTCGCGCGACAATTCGCCCCCAGAGTTTCGAGGTTTCAACCAGCTCGGCAACCATCACCCATTTAGGCTGCTTTTTGAAAAGCCCAGAGCCCGGGAAAATATGAAATCGTGCGTTCCGCGCGCCTTGGTATTCATTCTTTTCTTGGTCTTTTAGGCCTATGTGGCTTAATAGCCCGGCGAGCAGTGCCATGTGAATGGCCTGATAACTGGCAGGCTCTTGGTTGAATTGCGCATTCTGCTCTTTCATCACTTGGGTGATCTGATAGTGAACGTCTTGCCACTCTCGCACGCGCAGGTAATTGAGATAATCTTTTTTGCACTGTTTACGGAACTGGTTATTCGACAGCGCTTTTTGCTGGTCTTTAACGTAATCCCAAAGGTTTACATAGGCTAAAAAGTCCGACTCTTTATCGGCAAAACGACGATGCTTTTCATCCGCTTGTTGCTGCTTATCAGCCGGACGCTCACGTGGGTCTTGAATAGCCAAGGCCGCGGCAATCACCATCACCTCATTTAAGGCACCATGCTTGGGCGCCTCAATCACCATGCGTGCCAAACGCGGGTCAATCGGCAGTTTGGCCAAGGTTTTACCAATCGCGGTCAGCTTACGTTTATCGGTGGCTTGGCCGGGCTTGATCGCCCCCAGTTCTTCAAGCAAACGGACACCATCTTTGATATGACGGCTATCAGGCGGCTGAACGAACGGGAAGGCTTGAATATCACCGAGCCCTATTGCCGTCATTTGCAGGATCACTGAGGCCAGATTTGTCCGCAGAATTTCTGGATCGGTAAATTCAGGACGGCCTAAAAAGTCCTCTTCGCTATACAAACGCACACAAATGCCTTCCGACACACGGCCACAGCGCCCTTTACGCTGGTTAGCACTGGCCTGTGAAATCGGCTCAATCGGCAGTCGCTGCACCTTAGTCCGGTAGCTATAGCGAGAAATCCGTGCCGTGCCGGGATCAATCACATACTTAATGCCCGGCACGGTTAGCGAGGTCTCGGCGACGTTGGTGGCCAATACAATCCGGCGCCCCGAGTGAGATTGGAATACACGATTTTGCTCGCCAGCAGAAAGCCTTGCGTACAAGGGCAAAATCTCGGTATCGCGCAGTTGACGACGCTGGAGATGATCGGCGGTGTCGCGAATTTCACGCTCACCGTTCATAAAAATCAGGATATCACCCGGCCCTTCCTGACACAGCTCATCGACCGCATCGCTGATCGCTTCCAGCTGGTCACGATCGCTATCGTCCTCTTCCACCAATGGGCGGTAGCGCACTTCCACCGGATAAGTACGGCCAGACACCTCTATCATAGGCGCGTTATTAAAGTGCTTGGAAAAGCGCTCAGGATCGATGGTTGCCGAGGTAATGATGACTTTGAGATCAGGGCGCTTGGGCAATAACTCGCGCAAATAGCCGAGAATAAAATCGATGTTTAGGCTGCGCTCGTGGGCTTCGTCGATAATGATGCAGTCGTACTGATTCAGATACCGATCGTGCTGAATTTCGGCTAGCAAGATCCCGTCCGTCATCAGTTTGACTTGCGTCGACTCTGAGACTTTGTCGTTAAAGCGCACTTTATAGCCCACGCTGCTGCCTAACTCGACGTCAAGCTCTTCAGCAATCCGTGAGGCGACCGAGCGCGCAGCCAAGCGACGTGGCTGAGTGTGACCTATGGTACCGGCGACACCTAGCCCAAGTTCCATACAAATTTTGGGCAGCTGAGTGGTTTTACCTGAGCCCGTTTCCCCCGCAATGATTACGACTTGATTGTTCGCGATTGCCTCGGCAATGTCATCTTTCTTTTGGCTGACTGGCAATGCTTCTGGATAGCGAACGGTTGGCGCATTGGCACGACGGGCGAGCACACGCTGCATACTCTGCGCCATTTCCGCGGCGATTTGATCGTACACCGCCTGTTTGGCGTCGTCTTTTTTGATTTTTTGCGCGCCATGGATGCGCTTTTTAAAACGAAAACGGTCTTGCAGCATACAATCGTTTAGTGCTGCAAACAGTGTCTCTGGCGTGTTGTGATGACGTGAACTCAAGGCGATTCCTGCTTACTGCTTAATCTTTTAAGGCGTTTATCAGTGTCACAGCCGATAAATAAGGTTGATTGGTGTCGCATCCTATCACAAAGTAAAAAGAATCAAAGTCGCGCCAGCCACGCGCTCACCACCAACGTGGCAGCGTAAAGTAAACGCATTGGCCGTTCGTCGCGTATAAACGCATAATGACGGCCAACAAACCCCGCAGTTTGGGAGAGCAGCCATGCTAAAACAGCTTTTTAAAAAACTCGAATCCGCCCTCGCCGCTGAAACCGGTCAACACGGTAAGCAATCCGGGCTATCCCTTCACCAAGCGATGGCGGGGCTATTAAGTGAAGTGGCGATGGCCGATCACGATATTGATGAGCGAGAGAGAACAACCAAACGCAACCGTATTTGCCAGTTGCTATCACTCGACGTGACACAAGCCGAGCAATTACTTGAGGAGGCGAGACAACACAGCGAGCATGCGACCTCGCTGTATGAATATACGGATAAATTACGCGACCTTGACCCAAAAGCCCGGATAGCGTTAATCGAGGCGATGTGGTCAGTCGCGTATGCCGATGAGAACATTGATCCGCTCGAGGAAGCGGTGATCCGTAAAACCGCCGAGCTGCTTTATGTCGATCATGCCGAGTTTATTCGCGCCAAGCTTAACGTGATTGAGAACGACGACAGCGAAAGTTAGGTCAAAACGTTCAAACTCATGCCGAGGACGCGCGCATGATCACTGGGCCATTGGCGGTTGATACCTGTTCCAGTGGCGTGGCAAAAACATCTGAGAGCAGCTGATCCGTCAATACCGCTTTCGGTGGGCCTAGTGACACAACACGACCTTGTTTAAGCACCACAACCGTATCCGCGTGCTCTAGGGTGCGGTTTAAGTCGTGATTCGCCATGATAACTGCGATTTCCTGCTCTCGCGCCAAGGCGGTCATTTCTTGGTAAATCACTTCCTGTTGCGCGACATCAAGTCCGGTTGACGGCTCGTCAAGCAAAAGCAAACGCGCATGTGGATTTAACGCCTTTGAAACTTGCAACATGACGCCCGCCAATCGCACCCGTTGCCACTCTCCGCCCGATAAGCTGTCTATTCTTCGGTGGAGCTTGTCGCTGATGGCCAAACGAGACACCACGTCCGCGACCGTCTTGTCTCGAATCTCACCGGTTGCCAATTGCACACTATCGAGCACGAGATTGAGGTATTCAAATACCGCCATGACAAACGCAGGGCGCTGTTGTTGCATTAGGTATCCCCGCACTTGCGCCAAATCGTATCGGGTTTGTCCTGATACGGGTTGGCCTTGCAGCCAAACACTCCCCGATTGCGGCACTTCCAAGCCCGACAAGAGTTCCAGTAAGGTGCTTTTGCCACTTCCGTTGGGACCGATAAGGTGTACCACTTGCCCGGCATCAACCGATAAGGACATCGGTAGTAAACGTGGCGATAAGCTCAAATCTTTAGCGTGAACGATCATCCCGCCCTCACCAACATCCAAATAAATAATGGGGCACCAAGCACACTGGTGACCACCCCCACCGGAAGTTCCGCTGAGGGAAGGATAAGTCGACCAACGGTGTCGGCGCTGACCAATAATAGCGCCCCTGCCAACGCAGACATGGGCAACAAGGTACGGTTGCGGCTACCAAGCCACAGGCGTAAGTAATGCGGAACAATGAGGCCAATAAAGCCAATAACACCCGCAACAGCCACAGATACCCCGACCAAAACGCTAATTAAGGCGATCAATTGCCAACGTAGTTGATGTGTATCTAGCCCTAACTGCTGCGCCTGAGACTCTCCTAGCATAAGCTGGTCAAGCTTATGTCCGTATCGCCACAATACCGCAATGCAAGGTAAGGTCATTGTCAGTATACCCACATGCTCCAATCGCATGCCGGACAGTGATCCCATTAACCAGACCATTAACTGGCGCAAATTAAAGTCAGTACTGAAATAAAAGGCCAAGGTAACGCCTGCCCCCGCCAAAATGCTCAGAGCAACACCGACCAATAAAATGCGTGCCGTCGCTAGAGCGCGACGGGCTAATATCACTAATATAAAGGTAAACAAGCTCGCGCCCAGCATGGCAGTGACCGCCATACTGCCACTCGACGCCCAAGCTGGTGCGAGTAATAACAGTAAGACCACAGCAATGCTTGCGCCACCGGAAATGCCTAAGACACCGGGCTCCGCGAGTGGGTTACCCAATAGCACTTGTAGGCTTGCCCCGGCCATTGCCAGTGAGGCCCCTATCATCACACTGACCAGTACACGAGGGAGGCGAAGCTGTAAGAGTAACTGCTGCTCTAATATTGAGTCAGGCGCGAACGGATTGATCCATATCTCGCCCACACTCAGCGCAAGCCCACACACCAACAGCAGTAAAGCCGAGAAAGTAAGTAACGCGCGCCGCCAACGGCTCTGTTGGCGGGCGGTGAGTTCTGACACTCGCATGCGTCATCCATTAAACCAATACTGTGACGCACTTTACCGACTGATTGCCAGCTTGAAAAGCGCTACGCCGAGGCTTTTTGTGGTGCGTGCACAAAGAGTGGCTGATTGACATTAGGGTCAAAGGGCGTGGCGAGTAATCCAGCCCGATGACCTAGGTGGACATTGGCATTGGGAAAGATCACCACTTCCCCCTCATGCTCGGCATAGATTTCTTGTCCCTTGTCGGTGGCCAATAATGCCCCCTTCTCGAACGGTGTGAAGTTTTTAGCTGATGAAGGGAACGTGAGGGCAAATTGCTCCGTGTGCTTGGTCAAGGTTCGGGTCACACGATAAAAGCGCATCGGCGCTAATTCAGTCGGCAACGTAGCGGCTTTGAGTAAGCCTCGTAAGGTGCGATCAAGTGGCTCGTACTCTCGCATATCATTTTCAAACAAAGGCGCGACACGGCCCATTTCTAAGGTTGCAGCCAGTGCATCATGGTGGTTGGCACTATACCAACTGAAAGTCGGTGATGGTGATTGAGACAGAATAGTCGCATCCATTTTGGCGTCATTGAGTAATGCCGCCAATGAACGTACATCCTTTTGGGTTGGCGTCGTTGGGATCACGCCAAACATATAATGATAGGACTCGCGAATGGCACTGTGTAAGTCAAGATGCCAACGAGTCATACTGTCCGGTTGAGCAGAAAAGAAATCGCTTACCGCTTGTTGCAACTGATTGGCTAGGTAGTGCTCTTCGTTTTTTTCCTCATTCCAGCCTCCGAATAAGCGGTTGAGGTTATCTTCAATAAAACGAGTGTGCGCTTTAATCGCTTCGGCATGGCCAATAATCAGTAATAGCGGCACATTGGGGGTAAATGTCTCTGACATTATATCGGCAAGAAGACTGTCAATGAGCTCAATGGGCGCGGTTTCGTCACCGTGAATACCTGAAGACAATACGACGCAACGCGAAACCTTGGCGACATCGGGCTGTATCGAAATAATACCGGGGGCACTGTGATTGAAGGTAAGCGAGCCTACTCGCCATGAGTCTGGGGTAAAAGCATGAGGTGCAGTCAATGCGGCATCAATAAAGGCACCTGGGCGTGCTGTCAGCATAATGCTTCCTTTTATTACAACTAGACAACAAAACGTTACAGCGAGATAACCAATAAACCCAGGATTTTCCCCTCACAATGTGATCATGTATAGACAAATTAAAAAGCCGTGGCGCATCGGCACACGGCTTTCTAGTGTGGTGTCGTCACCACTATCGGGGTCACACAGCGTTATTCTTCAACGTCTGCGTTTTCAACTCGCGCTTTGAGTTTTTGGCCCGGTCTAAATGTCACCACGCGGCGCGCCGTGATCGGAATATCTTCCCCTGTTTTAGGATTTCGACCGGGACGTTCATTCTTGTCTCGCAAGTCGAAGTTACCAAACCCTGATAACTTGACCTGTTCGCCACTTTCGAGCGCCTTCCGAACCTCTTCGAAAAACGCTTCGACTGTCTCCTTGGCGTCCCGTTTGCTAATCCCGATATTTTCAAACAGGTTCTCAGCCAAATCGGCCTTAGTGAGCGCCATAGGTTTTTCCCTCAAGAATTGTTGAACACATATGCAATACCGCAGTATCGACACCACCATTCTACACTTGGCCCATACGCCTTTAGCCCTTGTATTTTAGGGATATTTGAAGGCCAGCTCAAAACAAGTGTATGCCAACTGGCTGATTTGCGCCAACTTTTTTACATTAAAAAAGCACGAACAATGTCCAAAAAATTGACCTTTCAAACCAAGATGTTACAAGGGTTTTCTCAACCAGCATAGTCAATAGACGGCTAAGCTGCTTAATATTAGGCTTTTTTATCAATATCTGAACGCTTTCTCATCAAATATAGTGAATTTATTCAGTTTTTCAAATGGATAGATGTTAGGCCATTTAGGCATAAAAAAAGCAGCGTTTCCGCTGCTTTTTGGGATGACGTTAGGTTAGTCACGCAAGGTAACGCCTAATTTCTCTGATAAATAGCTGACAACACCAGACACGGCTTCACTGATATCGGCTTCCTCAAGCGTGCGCGAATCAGATTGCAAGGTCAGTGCGATCGCCAAGCTCTTCTTGCCCTCTTCCACACCTTTGCCGGTGTAAAGGTCGAAAAGCTGTGCGTCCTTAAGCAAGGGGTTGCCGCTTTGCAAACATGCGTCCACCACATCGCCAGAAGCAAGCGATTGATCAGCAATCACCGCGATATCCCGGCGGTTAGCAGGGAATTTAGACAGTCCTGCCGCTTCGGGAATAAAGCGTTCGTCAATGGCCTGCCACTCTAGCTCAAACACCACCGTTCGGCCATTTAAGCCAAACTCACGCTCAAGTTCAGGGTGCAGGGTACCAATGTGACCCACCACTTTGCCGTCAAACGCTATCGCGGCGGTTTGACCTGGGTGCATGGCAGGATGAGAGGCTGACACGAAACGGAAGTCTTTCAACTTGCCTGTGAGTTCCAGTACCGCTTCTAGGTCGCCTTTCAAATCAAAAAAGTCAACGGTCGCGCTCGCCAGATCCCAATGCTCTTCACTGCCAGGACCTGCAATCACCCCCGCAAGCATGCTTTCTTGGCGAATGCTCGATTGACGAACGGCACCACCGACCTCGCTTTCCGGGGTAAAGCGTAAACCAAATTCAAACAGACGCACCCGAGGCTGCTGACGCTTTTGGTTATAGGCAACCGTGTTTAAAAGCCCAGGAAGCAAGCTCAGGCGCATGGCTGACATATCTGCAGAGATTGGGCTTGGCAGGATCAGCGGCTCAACATCCGGAACAATCAGCGCTTGCTGTTTAGGTTCAACAAAGCTGTAGGTAATCGCCTCGTGGAAGCCACGGTCAACCAACAAATCGCGGACACGTTTCAGTGGCATCGCTGCTTCTTTGTATTCGCGCATCGTCAGTGCCGCTTTAGGCGCACGGGTTGGAATGTTGTCGTAGCCGTAAATACGCCCGACTTCCTCAATCAAATCCTGCTCAATGGCAATATCAAAACGCCAGCTAGGTGCCGTTGCTTGCCACCCTTTCTCGGTTTCCGTTACCGCACAGCCAAGGCGAGACAAAATGGCTTGTACATCACTGTTATCGATAGAATGACCCAATAGGCCATCTAACTTCTCTCGACGGAGAGTGACGGTGTCACGAGTGGGGAGTGTTTCTGCCGACTCAGCGGTAACAATATCTCCCGCTTCACCACCACAAATCGCCAATAGCAGTTCAGTCGCCCGCTCCATCGCCGCTGCTTGTAAAGCTGGGTCGACACCACGCTCAAAACGGTGAGAGGAGTCTGTGTGTAGCCCATAGCTACGTGCACGGCCGCGGATCACATCAGGGGCAAAAAACGCCGATTCGAGTAAGATATCTTGCGTGTCTGTGGTGACGCCAGAGTCTTGCCCGCCAAAAATTCCGGCCATCGCCAAGGCTTTTTTCTCATCGGCAATGACCAAGGTTTGCGCATTGAGTGTTGCTTCGTTGCCATCGAGCAATGTGAGCGTTTCGCCCTCTTTTGCCATACGCACCACAATGCCACCCTCAAGCTTGCTAAGATCAAAGGCATGCATCGGCTGACCTTGCTCAAGCATCACATAGTTAGTGACATCCACCACAGGGTCGATAGCGCGAATGCCACTGCGGCGCAGTTTCTCTTGCATCCACAGCGGGGTCTGGGCATTAAGATCCACATTTTTTACCACACGCCCTAAATAACGTGGGCACGCTTGTGGTGCATCAATACGCACGGATACCTTATCTTCAATGCTGGCAGCGACCGGAGTGATGGTCGGCTCGGTGACATCAGTGCGGTTCAATACGCCGACTTCACGCGCCAAACCACGCAGGCTCAAGCAATCAGCACGGTTCGGGGTTAAGTCGACATCGATGGTTACATCGTTTAGTGCGAGGTAGTCACGGATATCAGCACCAATCGGTGCATCGGCAGGCAGCTCGATAATGCCGTCAGATTCGACATCAATCCCTAGCTCAGTAAATGAGCACAGCATGCCGAAAGACGGTTGACCACGCAGCTTCGCTTTTTTTATTTTGAAGTCATCTGGCAATACCGCACCAACCATTGCGACCGCGACTTTCAGGCCTTGACGACAGTTTGGTGCACCACAAACGATATCAAGCAATTCATCTTCGCCGACATTGATTTTGGTGACACGCAGCTTGTCTGCATCTGGATGCTGGCCACACTCAACCACTTCGCCCACAACCACACCACTAAAGTCGCCAGCAACGGGTGCAATTTCATCGACTTCGAGGCCGGCCATGGTGATCTGATGGGCAAGCGCGTCGGTGTCGTTTGCTGGGTTTACCCACTCTCTCAACCAAGATTCACTGAATTTCATTATTACCTTGCCCCACTGATTACTTAAATTGTTTCAAAAAGCGCAAATCGTTCTCAAAGAACGCACGGAGATCATTCACGCCATAACGCAGCATGGTTAGGCGCTCTACGCCAATACCAAAGGCAAAGCCTTGATATTCCTCTGGATCGATATTCACCGCACGTAGTACATTCGGGTGAACCATGCCGCAGCCTAAGATCTCGAGCCATTTTCCGCCTTTGCGGCGTACATCAACTTCAGCAGAGGGCTCTGTGAACGGGAAGTAAGAGGGGCGGAAACGCACTTCCAGATCTTCCTCGAAAAAGTTACGTAAGAAGTCGTTGAGGATCCCTTTGAGATCAGCGAAGGTGATGTCTTTATCGACCAATAACCCTTCCACTTGGTGGAACATCGGGGTATGCGTTTGGTCGTAGTCATTACGATAAACGCGACCGGGGGCAATAATACGGAATGGAGGTTTACCCGCTTCCATGGTACGAATTTGTACGCCAGAGGTATGCGTACGCAACATCAAATCAGGGTTAAAGAAGAAAGTATCGTGATCGGTACGTGCAGGATGATCTGGGGCGATATTCAGCGCATCAAAGTTATGAAAACCGTCTTCAACCTCTGGCCCAGAAGCGACAGAGAAGCCCAATTCACCGAAAAATTGCTCAATACGTTCAATGGTACGCGTCACGGGGTGAATACCACCGTTTTCAATACGACGGCCCGGCAAGCTTACATCAATGGTTTCTGCGGCAAGCTTCGCTTCCAACTCGGCGCGCTCAAGCGCATTTTTACGCTCAGCAATCGCTTGTTGTACGGTTTGCTTCGCTTGGTTAATCTTTTGACCCGCTTCGCGGCGCTCTTCCGGTGGCAGTTTGCCCAACGCCTGTAATTGTGCGGTTAGCTCGCCTTTCTTTCCTAGGAATTTAACCCGGACTTCATCCAATGCAGCCACAGAGGCGGCATCGGCCACCGCACTGGTTGCATTCGCAAGAATTTCTTCTAATTGTTGCATTGTTTCCTCGTCGACCCGTTGGGCAGTCCAAATCAGGTAGGTGCGTGACAATACCTGCTGACATCATGGTTTCACCCATTGTCTAAGCAAACTGACAGAGTCGCCTCAATAATACGCCTCAATGCCAATTGACTGAGAGAACAGGTAATAAATTGACCTTACATACTAATTAATGCCACGACTAATGCCAAACGCTAAACAGCATTTACGCGATTTTTCCTTGCCATCCGGTCACAAGGGGCGTCATTTTGGTGGTAGATTGGTCATTCAGCGCTTCAATCCAGTAAAAATCGAGCATATGGGCGTTGATCGAATAACTCGCTAAGCATTGTTTGGTATTCTAGCGCCTATATTGCCAAACAAGCTTGTGTGGCCACTCTCTACTTGGCCTCCGACCGCGTTTCCCTAATAACTTGTTTCCCGAACAATTGGAGCCAGTATGCAAGACACCAGTCGTCCCTTACGTGTGTTTGTTTCGACGTCGACTCACCCTTGGTTCAACCTCGCCGTGGAGGACACCATATTTCGAACCATGTCCTCGCAGCAGAACGTCCTGTTCCTCTGGCGTAATGACAATACGGTGGTCATTGGACGCGGACAGAACCCATGGCGCGAGTGTAATACGCGCAAAATGGAACAAGATGCCGTAGTGTTGGCGAGGAGACAAAGCGGCGGTGGCGCGGTGTTTCACGATTTGGGCAACACCAATTTTACCTTTATGGCGGGTAAACCAGGTTATGATAAATCAGTATCAACGCAAATTGTACTCGATGCCCTGAAAACGCTCGGGATCAGTGCCTCAGCCAGTGGCCGAAATGACCTCACCATGGATACACCCGACGGCCCAAGAAAAGTATCGGGCTCAGCCTACAAAGAGGCCAAAGATCGCGGCTTTCACCATGGTACGCTCTTGATTAATGCCAACTTGTCGCGACTGGGTGACTACCTCAACCCTGATCCTAAAAAGCTACAAGCCAAGGGGATTTCATCTGTACGTGCCCGCGTGGCCAATATCGCTGACTTTGTCCCAGACGTTGATCACCAACGCGTGTGTGACGCGATTAAAACCGCCTTTTTCCGCCATTATGGCCATACCACTGAGATTGAGTATATTTCTCCCGACGCCAAGCCCGATGTCGAGGGGTTTGACGCGATTTATGAAAAACAGTGCAGTTGGGCGTGGAATTTCGGTAACAGCCCGCAGTTCATGCATACCTTTGATGAGCGTTTTGAATGGGGAGGCGTTGAGCTGCACTTGGATGTGAAACATGGAGAAATCATCGATTGCCAGTTATTCACTGATAGTTTAACGCCAGGCCCGCTAGAAACCCTGGCTAATCAATTGGTCGGACAAGCCTACCACCCGGAAAAACTTTACCACTTTGTGATGAGCTGGGCCGACGCAGACCAAAGTCATCAAGTGATGTACGAAGATATTGCCCTGTGGTTACGTCAAGCCATCGCCTGATCGCTGAACACGGCTAGAGTGACCTTTATCACATAATCCCCTCTCCTTTGATCCCACGCAAAGACGCAAACGCCTGTCACGTCACTATAGGTGACAGGCATGTTCTGGTCATATATCCCACATGTAATAGACAGACTGTTATTATCCACGCTAATTTGGCTTGAATAATAGTTTTTAATTTTGGTAAAAAACCATTACGCTAGTTTTACATATTTTGTTACAAAATACAGGAGGCCATTTTACAAAGGCGTTAACGCCAACACCCTGCACCCGGCTAGCCCCATGCAGACCCAACAATCATTCAACGAATAATTAGATAGTTATGGAAAACCAAAAAACAATACTTGGTCACCCTCGGGGACTGTTCTTACTTTTTGGCACTGAGCTTTGGGAGCGCTTTTCCTACTACGCAATGCGTGCCATCCTCGTCCTTTATTTGACCGATCAAACCATCAACGGTGGTTTAGGCTGGTCAACCAAAGACGCACTCGAACTTTATGGCTACTACACTGGCCTCGTCTATATCACGCCGCTGATTGGTGGGTGGATTGCCGATAACTTCATTGGCCAACGTCGCGCTGTCGTCGTTGGTGGTGCACTGATGGCGATTGGACAATTCACCTTAGCTTTTCCTGCTCAACAATACGGTTTGGACATTGTTCATACGTTATACGCCGGTCTCGCGTTGCTCATCACCGGTTGTGGCCTGCTAAAACCCAACATTTCGACGATGGTTGGTGACCTTTATGATGAAGGCGATCATCGTCGTGATGGTGCGTTTACCATCTTTTATATGGGCATCAACATTGGCTCATTGTTAGCAGGCTTCGTCTCGGGCTCTGTGACCAGCGCTTACGGCTGGCAATATGGCTTTTTCGCCGCCGGTGTAGGTATGGTGATCAGCCTGCTGATCCAGCTAACCATGGCCAACTCTTGGTTAGGTGAAATAGGTCGAGTCCCAGCCGCACAGCAAGCGCGAGACGCCAATCACTCCAAGACCAACGCTCCATTGACGAAGCAAGAAATCGATCGCCTTAAAGTCATCTTATTAATGGGTTTGTTTGTCATTATTTTCTGGGCTGGCTTTGAACAAGCCGGTGGCTTGATGAATATTTATACCCAAGAGTATACGGACCGTATGGTTGGTGGGTTTGAGATACCGGCGGCTTGGTTCCAATCACTTAATCCTTTCTTCATCATTGTCTGTGCACCCATCGCAGCCTCACTGTGGGTACGCCTAGGCCCTAAAGAGCCCAGTTCGCCCGTGAAGTTCGCGATGGCGCTATTTATGTTGGCACTGGGGTTTGTGTGCATGATTGGCGCGGTGTTAGAGCAAGGTGGCGATACCACAGTGAAAACGTCAATGTTTTGGCTGGTGGGCGCGTTCTTCTTCCACACGTTAGGCGAACTTTGTCTCTCGCCTATCGGTTTATCCTTGGTCACTAAGCTCGCGCCGCTACGCTTGGCTTCATTGATGATGGGTGCTTGGTTCGGCTTTAACGCGATTGCCAACTATGTGGCGGGTATCATAGGCTCGCATGTGGGTGATTATGGCGCTATGGCCATCTTCGGCGGTATCGCGGCAACCGCTGCGATTTCCGGTGTGATCTTACTCGCGCTATCCGGCACGCTGATTCGTTGGATGCATGGCGCTGAGTCCGGCGCCACACCAAGTGAAGAAATCGAACAACAACAAGTGCAAGTGGCTTAACACGCCCACTTCACCACTGAAAAAGAGGCCGTTTGGCCTCTTTTTTTAGTTGCGCTGATTATTGCTAGGTCTTACTTAAATCCAGCGTTCCGCTAAATACGGTTACTGCTTGGCCTTGTAGCAACACATGGTCTTCGCTAAGCGTCATCTTGATACACCCACCGCGTGCGGATGCTTGATAACCGATAAGCTGCTTTTTACTCAACGCTTGTGACCAATACACTGCCAGCGCGCAATGCGCCGAACCCGTCACGGGATCTTCATTCACCCCCACCCAAGGAGCGAAGTAGCGAGAGACAATATCGACCGTATTATCAGAGCTTGCCGCAGTCACCACCACGCCACGTCCAGGGTGCGTATTTAACGCGGCAAAATCCGGAGACAGCGCTTTTACATCGTCTTCAGAATCAACCACCAATAGCTCTTTTTCGCCAAAAGAATAACTCGTGCGGATATCAGAGCCACGTAAACCTAAACCTTCTAGCCGCGGTGGATTTGGCGTTATTTCTGTCAGCTCAGGAACAGGAAAGGCCATGGCTATACCCTCGCGTTGAATCGTCACATCAAGAGGCCCAGACTGCGTATGAAAAGTGACATTGTCACCTATCTTGACGTCACCACGCTCAGCTAAAATATGAGCTGTGGCGAGTGTGCCATGACCGCAGAGTGCGACTTCAACTTTCGGTGTAAACCAGCGTAAGGACATGGTATCTAAAGCAAGAAATGCGGTTTCAGAGACCGCCATTTCCTCGGCAATGGCCAACATGGTTGCTTCATCCAACATGGACGCCGAGATACACACCCCTGCCGGGTTTCCCTGAAACAATGACGCGCTAAAGGCATCAACTTGATAGATATCGACAATCATCATTTAGCTCCAAGACGACGACGCAGCGAATGATACATTTCCATAATAAAGGTCGTAAAGCCAACGGTAGGATCGTGCTGAATGTAATCTTCAATCGCATTGAGATTAATCTGGCGAAATTTTTCAATCGCGGTCTCCGCACAATCAGCAACAATCACATCCCCTTCAATGATCATTCCCTGCTCTAACAATGTGCCTTTTTCAACAAGGTAGCTGGGGGCTTCCTTGACCAAGTAAGTAAACTGGTCACAGTGGTTAGGCTGACAAAAGAAGACGTATTGGTTCATCGTTATGCCCCTAATGGTATTTTCAGACACTATATCATGATACGAGTAATGGGTAGGCGTTAGCAGTGAATACTTTTGCATGCTCAGAGTTAAATTACTTAGGCAGTGATAAATAATAAAAAAGGAGAGCCGAAGCTCTCCTTTCTCAGCAATTCTTTACTGTAAAAATTACAGTGAAGCTTTCGCTTTTTCTACCAGCACAGAGAATGCTGCTTTGTCATATACCGCGATATCGGCAAGGATCTTACGATCGATTTCGATAGATGCCTTTTTAAGACCGTTAATCAGACGGCTGTATGACATACCGTTTTGGCGAGCCGCAGCGTTGATACGTGCGATCCACAGTTGACGGAATTGGCGTTTCTTGTTGCGACGGTCACGGTAAGCATATTGACCAGCTTTCGTTACCGCCTGAAAAGCTACGCGGTATACGCGTGAACGCGCACCATAGTAACCTTTCGCTTGCTTCATTACACTCTTGTGACGTGCACGAGCTTGTACACCACGTTTTACGCGAGCCATTGTCTCTCTCCTAAACTAAATAATAAAACTAAAAACTTATGCGTATGGCAGCATGCGAGCTACTTGCGCGTTTTCGCACGCAGGAAGAACCGCATTTGGACGAAGCTGACGCTTGTTCTTAGTAGTACGTTTAGTCAGGATATGACGCTTGGTTGCACGCTTGTACTTGAAGCCACCAGCTGTTTTTTTGAAACGCTTAGCAGCACCTTTGTTGGATTTCATCTTAGACATGATGAATAACTCCGCATTGTATTAATAACATAGCAATTTGGCGAACAAAGCGGCTGCACCCAACGGGCGCAGCCGCATGTTACTTGGAAGCCAGAATTACTTCTTCTTTGGGGCCAGAACCATGATCATCTGACGGCCTTCGATGCGTGAAGGGAAGCTTTCTACTGAAGCAATTTCAGCAGTGTCTTCTTTCAAGCGGTTCAGCACGTCAACACCGATGCTTTGGTGCGCCATTTCGCGACCGCGGAATCGGATAGTGACCTTGACCTTATTGCCCTCTTCAATGAAGCGAACCAGGTTGCGTAGTTTTACCTGGTAGTCGCCTACATCTGTGCCAGGACGGAATTTGACTTCCTTAACCTGAATAGTCTTTTGTTTTTTCTTCTGCTCTTTCGCAGCTTTACTCTTCTCGTAAAGGAATTTGCCGTAATCCATAATACGACAAACCGGCGGCTCAGCGTTCGGACTGATCTCTACCAAGTCAAGAGTCGCCTCTTCTGCTTTGGCGAGTGCTTCATCAAATGGGACAATACCCACTTGTTCACCGTCGGCGTCAGTCAGACGTACTTCCTTAACACCACGAATTTCGTTGTTTAGACGATGAGCGTTCTTCTTTGCCGGGGCTTTTCTTGCGCCTTTAATACCTTATTCCTCCACAATATTGAGTGTTCGATCTTGCACTTCTTGCTGCAACTGCGCTAAGAAGTCATCAATCTTCATTTTACCCAAATCTTTACCTTTACGGGTCCGTATTGCGACTTCGCCAGCTTCCATTTCCTGGTCACCACAAACCAACATATACGGAACACGCTTCAAAGTGTGTTCGCGGATTTTAAAGCCAATCTTCTCGTTTCTCAAGTCCGCAGAGGCTCTAAATCCAGCTTTTTGCAGTTTTTTCGCAATCTCTTGCGCGTAATCTGCTTGTTTATCCGTGATATTCATCACAACGGCTTGTTGTGGTGATAACCACGCGGGGAAATGTCCTGCGTATTCTTCGATAAGAATACCGATGAAACGTTCTAGTGAGCCCAAGATAGCACGGTGGATCATGACCGGTGTGTGCCGCTCATTATCTTCCCCTACATAGGTCGCGCTTAGGCGCTCGGGCAACGCAAAGTCAAGCTGCACTGTACCACATTGCCATGCACGATCGAGACAATCATGCAAGGTAAATTCAATCTTAGGTCCGTAGAATGCGCCCTCACCTTCTTGAATTTCAAACGGAATGTCCATTGCCGTTAACGCTTCATTCAAGGCTTGCTCGGCTTTATCCCACATTTCATCGGAGCCAACACGTGTTTCAGGGCGTGTCGACAGCTTGACTTCAATGTTGTTAAAGCCAAAGGTCTGATAGGTCTCATAGACCATCTCGATACACGCACTGACTTCTTGCTGCACCTGTTCTGGGGTACAGAAAATGTGCGCGTCATCTTGGGTAAAGCCACGAACACGCATCAGACCATGCAATGCGCCTGATGGTTCGTTACGGTGACAACTGCCGAACTCAGCCATACGTAACGGCAGGTCACGGTACGACTTAAGGCCTTGGTTAAAGATCTGGACATGACCGGGGCAGTTCATTGGCTTGAGTGCGTATTCACGGTTCTCAGAATTCGTCGTGAACATGTAATCCGCATACTTGTCCCAATGGCCTGAGCGCTCCCAAAGCACGCGATCCATAATGAGCGGCCCTTTGACTTCCTGGTAATCATACTCAGCCAGTTTGTCACGAATAAACTGCTCTAGCTCACGGAAAATCGTCCAGCCGTTGTGATGCCAGAAGACCATACCCGGCGCTTCTTGCTGCATATGATACAGGTCAAGTTGCTTACCCAGTTTACGATGGTCACGTTTGGCAGCCTCTTCCAAGCGCACCAGGTGTGCTTTAAGTTGTTTTTTATCAGCAAATGCTGTGCCGTAGATACGCTGTAGCATTTTGTTGTCGCTATTCCCACGCCAGTAAGCGCCAGCCACATTCAGGACTTTGAAGTTCTGACAAAAGCTCATGTTTGGCACGTGTGGGCCACGACACATATCAATGTATTCTTCGTGGTGGTACAAGCCCGGACGGTCGTCACGTGATACATTCTCATCCAAGATTTCTATCTTGTATGACTCACCACGCGCTTCAAACGTGTCGCGCGCCTCTTGCCAGCTCACGTTTTTCTTCACGACTTGATATTTAGTTTTCGCCAACTCTTTCATACGCTTTTCAATGGCGTCCAGGTCATCCTGGGTGAGCGAGCGATCCATGTCTATGTCGTAATAGAAACCGTTGTCGATGGTTGGGCCAATCGCCATCTTAGTGTCAGGGAAAAGCTGCTTAATCGCATGACCTAAAAGATGCGCACATGAGTGGCGAATGATTTCTAACCCGTCTTCGTCTTTCGCAGTGATGATTTCCAGTTGGGCGTCTTGCTCGATAAGATCACACGCGTCAACACGTTCACCATTTACACGGCCGGCAATGCAAGCTTTAGCAAGGCCTGGACCAATATCGTTGGCGACATCGTAAGTAGAAACCGGATGGTCAAAAGCACGCTGACTGCCGTCAGGGAGAGTAATTAGAGGCATTGATAACAATCCTTCTCAGTGGTGCCACACACCAAGTGGCACATGAAGTGTATTTTGGCGATTAGTAAGTAACCGCACAGTGCGAGTAGAATGACGATTATGAAGATCCCGCATTTGTGATGCAAGTCATCCCAACAATAATTTCTGCGCGAGAATCAGCGTGATAAACAATCAAGTTTTCTATCATTCACTTGATTTTACGCGAGACTTCATCAATCCTGATTTGTATACACAATTTTGACAAGGAAACCGTATGGCCAACGCGCCTCGTTATCAACAAATCAAAGCCTACATTGAAGAAAAAATTGAGACACGGGTTTGGCCGGTTGGTACGCGTATCCCCACCGAATACGAGCTGTGCGATCTATTCAACGTTAGCCGGATGACGGTCAATAAGGCGGTTCGTGACTTGGTGACTGATGGGCTACTCGAACGCACGCCGCGGCTAGGCACGTTTGTTACTGAACCCAAAGCGGAATCACCGTTGATGGACATTCGCAATATTGCCGATGAAGTCACTGCACGCGGTCAGCACTATCACAGCGTCATCCATGCATTGAAACGCCTCTCTGCGCCCGTTGATGTGGCAATGCGCTTGGGTGTGATGTTAGGCACCGACGTCTACTACAGCGAAATTGTCCACTACGGTGATGAGATACCGCTCCAGCTCGAGCAGCGCTGGGTGAACCCGGCGCTTGCGCCTGCCTATCTGGAACAAGACTTCAACCAGACCACCCCCAATGAGTACTTGTCTTCAGTGTGCCCAGTTAACACCATTGAGCATAGTGTCGAAGCGATTAATCCATCAGCAGCAGTCAAAGAGGCATTGGCGATGAAGTCTGATGAGCCCTGCCTTTTACTCCACCGCCGCACCTGGAGTCAGCAAACGCTGGTCAGCGCCGCATTACTCTACCATCCTGGTTCACGTTATAAGCTAACATCACGTACAGACAGATAGCCGACCTGCGTCGGTAGGCTATGCTTGTTGAAAGGTCGTGTATCGGGGTAAAGAGATGTTTGCGCGTGTGTTAACGCTATTCAGCCGCCATTGTCTATTCATCGTGATCGTTTTGACGCTGATCACTCCCACCGCTGGCGCCACAGACAAAATCATCCGCCTTACTAGCGGTGAATTCGCCCCGCTAATGTCAGTGAAAATCAAACACAGAGGCCTTATCAGTCATATTGTTGAAGAAGCGGCGGCGCTAAGTGGTTATCGCGTTCACTATGGTTTTTTCCCGTGGAAACGCGCCTATGTGATGGCAAAAAGTGGCTACTGGGATGGCTCTGTGGCTTGGGGCTACACAGAGGAACGTGAGAAATACTTTGCCTACTCGGCGCCCATCTTTCCTGAGCATGTTTACCTTTATCACCGAAAGCACTATGCATTTGACTGGCAAGAAGAAGCGGATCTGGAAGGTATAAAGCTTGGTGTTAACCGTGGTTACCTTGACGAATACATGCTGCAGCAAATGCAAAAACGCGGATTGCAAATTAACTATCAAGCCACGACCACCGAACTACAAAACTTTCGTGCCCTCATTGGAGGCCGGGTCGATATTGTCATCAGTAACCGCCTCATTGCCGAGCGAATACTCAGAAAGCATTTCGACGAACAAGCGCGTGGTAACATCGTTCGTCATTCACGCCCTTTTCGTGTCACCTCATTGCATGTACTGATCAGTCGAGAAATCGAACAGACGGATGAGTACATCTCCGCGTTCAATCAAGGGCTAGAGCGCTTGCATCAATCCGGACGCTACGATGAACTGATCACGGATTTTGAAAACGGCGCTTACGACTAGCGGTTCGCTTTCCGCGCCATTAATCTCTCTAATCTCGCCAAAACGATCGAGCCGATCACAAAACCTTTACAACCCCTCTTGTGCTCGCGCCCTTATTTGTATATACATTTGTATAGACATTTATGAAGCAGCAAGGGATTCGCCATGAAGAAGGTATTTACCGACGCAAATGTGGTCAGTATGGCGAGCGATATTCGTGAGAGTACTGGCTACCAATGCCAACCCAATACAGCGATTGCCGTCGAGAACAGCAAAATTGTTGCGGTAGGACAGCAAGCCAAGCAGCTCGATTGGCCTACGCAGTCGTTAAAAGGGTGTCTCGTCACCCCGGGACTGATCGACAGTCATACCCACCTCGTGTTTGCAGGTAACCGCGCCGGTGAATTCGAGCAGCGCCTCAACGGTGTGCCCTATCAAACCATTGCAAAACAAGGTGGGGGGATTTTATCGACCGTGAATGCTACCCGTGCGGCCAGCGAAGAGACATTACTGGCGCTTGCTCTCCCTCGGGCAGAGGCGTTAATGCGTGACGGTGTCACAACAATCGAAATCAAATCAGGCTATGGGCTTACCCTCGAAGACGAGCTCAAAATGTTGCGTGTAGCAAGAGCCATTGAACAGCACTTGCCTATCAATATCTCAACGACTTTGTTAGCGGCGCATGCATTACCGCCTGAGTATCAACACGATGCCGACCATTATATTGATTATGTTTGTCACTCGGTGATCCCCGCCGCGGCAGAACAGCAACTGGCTGACGCCGTAGACGTCTTTTGTGAAAAAATAGCCTTTAGCGTCGACCAAGCAGAAAAGGTGTATGCCGCGGCCAATGCCTATGGCTTAAACATTAAAGCCCACACCGAGCAGCTCAGTGACCTTGGCGGCAGTGTGGCAGCCGCAAAGGCAGGCGCCTTGTCCGTTGATCATATTGAATACTTGTCAGAAGCTGATGCTCAGCTTTTGGCCGCGTTCAGCACGGTTGCAACCTTGCTTCCTGGCGCGTTTTACTTTTTGAGAGAAACCCAGAAACCACCGATTCAAGCACTTCGTGATCATCATGTGCCAATGGCGATCGCCACCGATTTTAATCCGGGCACATCACCGTTTGCGTCTTTAACCCTGATGATGAATATGGCCTCCACCTTTTTTAGCTTGACGCCCAAAGAGAACCTTTACGGCGTAACCCGCCATGCCGCGCAAGCGATGGGGTTGACCCAAAAAGGCCAAATAGCACCTGGCTTTGACGCGGACTTTGCTGTTTGGCACTGCGACTCACCGGCTGAGCTTAGCTACATGGTGGGCACCGCACCACTTGCCGGGCGCATCGTTGGCGGAACATGGTACGACAATCAAGGGGTACGAGGATGAAACATCTACCTGCAGACATGAGTGTGTGGCAAGGGCGCGTTGACCCAGAGGACGGCGAGCGCGGACTGCGCTTGCACCAAACGGTTACCTCGTACACGCCATCGTGTGAACAAGGCGGCGTGGTGATCTACGGCTTTGCTTGTGATGAAGGTGTCGCTCGTAACAAAGGTCGTCAGGGGGCAGCTCTGGCACCGAATACAATCCGGCAGGCATTGGCGAATTTAGCTTGGCACAACGCCCCTGCCCTCTATGATGGCGGCAACATTGTCTGTGATGACACCGACCTCATCCTTGCACAGCAAGGGCTAAGTCAACACATTCACCAAACACTATCACAGCATAATGTCTTGGTGCTGGGGGGCGGGCACGAAACGGCGTGGGCAAGCTTTCAAGGCTTATCCAGTTATGTTTCTCGCCACACGTCACCAACACACGCACCAACAATCGGTATCATTAATTTTGATGCGCACTTTGACTTGCGCACGCCACAAGGGATCAGCGAAGCCGGTAGCTCAGGGACACCCTTTGCGCAGATCGCCCAGCTTTGTCAGCAAAAAGGCTGGCCATTTCACTATGCCTGCCTAGGCGTAAGCCGAACCAGCAACACCCAGGCACTCTTTGATAAAGCCGCACAACTTGGGTGCTGGGTAGAAGAAGATATCGACATGCAGGTGGCTGCGCTACCGGCACTCAAAGCGAAATTAAGCGAATTCATCCAAGGATGTGATTACTTATACCTCACGCTCGATATGGATGTTTTTCCCGCCAGTGCCGCGCCAGGTGTGAGCGCACCAGCGGCAATCGGCGTCCCAGTGCAAGTCATTGAACCACTGATTCAATCCATTTTTAGTGAAGCCGACCGGCAGCGCGTTCGTGTTCCCGTGTGCGACATCACTGAAGTTAATCCTCACTACGATCGCGACCAGCAAACCAGTCGATTAGCGGCTCGCATGGCTTGGACCATGCTACACGCGGCGTCGCACCATATTCACCAACAAGGAGAGTAACCATGACGGATCCACGTTTTGATTCACGCACGGTTAAAGCCCCAACCGGGCCAGAGCTAAATACTAAAAGCTGGCTAACCGAAGCCCCCCTTCGCATGCTAATGAATAACCTACATCCAGACGTGGCCGAACACCCTAATGGCTTAGTTGTCTATGGAGGTATTGGTCGGGCCGCCCGTAATTGGCAATGTTTCGATAAAATTGTCGAGGTGCTTAAACGTCTTGATGACGACCAAACCTTGTTGGTGCAATCCGGTAAGCCTGTCGGGGTATTCCCGACCCACAAAGATGCGCCCCGTGTGCTTATTGCCAACTCAAACTTGGTGCCGCACTGGGCAAACTGGGAACATTTCAATGAGCTCGATAAGCAAGGGTTAATGATGTATGGCCAAATGACCGCGGGGAGCTGGATTTATATCGGCTCACAGGGCATTGTTCAAGGCACTTACGAAACCTTTGTTGCCGTCGCTAAGAAGCATTTCGATGGTGAAGCCAAGGGACGTTGGATCTTGACCGGTGGTCTAGGTGGCATGGGTGGCGCACAGCCGCTAGCAGCCACCATGGCTGGCTTTTCAATGATTGCGGTTGAGTGTGATGAAAGCCGCATCGATTATCGCTTGCGCACCGGCTATGTCGATCGTAAAGCCACCTCGCTTGACGAAGCCCTGGAGATGATTGAGCAAGCTAATCAAGCTGGTAAGCCCGTTTCCATTGGGTTACTGGCCAATGCGGCTGATATTTTCCCAGAGCTGGTGAAGCGCAATATCACCCCTGATGTGGTCACCGACCAAACCTCAGCCCACGATCCCCTTAACGGTTACCTACCGCAGGGCTGGACCATGGAACAAGCCGCTGCTCAGCGCAAAGAAAGCGAAGCAGAGGTCGTGAAAGCGGCGAAAGCGTCAATGGCCGTACAAGTAAAAGCGATGCTTGATTTGCAAACGCGCGGCGCGGCGACCTTGGATTACGGCAATAACATTCGCCAAATGGCACTCGAAGTGGGGGTTAACAATGCCTTTGATTTCCCAGGATTTGTCCCTGCCTATATTCGTCCGTTATTCTGCCAAGGAATTGGTCCGTTCCGCTGGGCGGCCCTGTCGGGCGATCCGGAAGATATCTATAAAACCGACCAAAAAGTCAAAGAGCTGATCCCGGACGACCCACACCTGCACAACTGGCTTGATATGGCCAAAGAGCGCATTCAATTCCAAGGCTTACCGGCACGTATTTGTTGGGTGGGTGTCAAAGACCGTGCCCGCTTGGCCCTTGCCTTTAACGAAATGGTGAAGAATGGCGAACTCAAAGCGCCCGTTGTGATTGGCCGTGACCACTTAGACTCAGGCTCAGTGGCGAGCCCGAACCGTGAAACCGAAGGCATGCTTGATGGCTCAGATGCGGTGTCAGATTGGCCATTGCTCAACGCGATGCTAAACACAGCATCAGGGGCCACCTGGGTATCTTTGCACCACGGTGGCGGTGTTGGTATGGGCTTTTCACAACACTCTGGCGTTGTCATAGTGTGTGACGGTACCGACGATGCACACCAACGTGTGGCACGCGTGCTGCGCAACGACCCCGCGACCGGCGTCATGCGCCACGCCGATGCCGGCTATGACATTGCCATTGATTGTGCCAAAGAAGAACAACTCGATCTGCCGCTGTTGGACTTACCTAACCAACCGCTGCGCTAAGGAGAGCAAGATGTACACATTAACGCTACAACCTGGTGAGCTCACCCTGGATCAACTGCGACAAGTTAGCCGAGAGCCCGTTCAACTGGCGTTTGCTGACGGCATTGAAGCCACCATGAAAACCAGCACCGACACCGTCACCGATATCCTTGAACAAGGACGGGTGGTGTATGGAATCAATACTGGCTTTGGCTTATTAGCCAATACCCGCATTGAGCTTGACGATCTCGAAACGCTCCAGCGCTCGATTGTACTGTCTCACGCGGCGGGCATTGGTGAGTTTATGGACGATGCCACCGTGCGCTTGATGATGGTGCTCAAAATTGCGAGCTTAGCGCGAGGCTATTCAGGGATCCGCTTTGAGGTTGTCAAAGCACTGGCAGAATTGGTCAACCGCGAGGTGTATCCCTGTATTCCTAAAAAAGGCTCCGTTGGCGCTTCAGGCGATCTTGCCCCGCTGGCTCATATGAGCACGGTTTTACTGGGAGAAGGCCAAGCGCGTTATAAAGGCGAAGTGATCTCCGGTGAAGCCGCGTTAAAAATCGCGGGGCTGTCTCCTATCACGCTGGGGCCAAAAGAAGGGCTTGCGCTTCTTAACGGCACCCAGGCGTCAACGGCCTTTGCGCTCGAAGGCTTATTTGAGGCCGAAGACTTGTATGCCGCCGCCACGGTTTGTGGTGCATTATCAGTGGAAGCGGCACTCGGCAGTCGCCGCCCCTTCGATCCACGCATTCACGCAGTGCGCGGCCACCAAACCCAAATGGATGCCGCTGCCGCTTATCGGCATCTGTTGAATGAATCCAGTGAAATTGGTGACAGCCACCAAAACTGTGAAAAAGTGCAAGACCCTTACTCACTGCGCTGCCAGCCACAGGTGATGGGCGCCTGCTTACAGCAAATTCGCCAAGCAGCCGACGTGCTTACCACTGAAGCCAATGCAGTGTCGGATAACCCCTTGGTGTTCCCAGAAGATGGCGACATCATATCTGGGGGGAATTTCCACGCCGAGCCCGTTGCCATGGCCGCGGATAACCTGGCATTGGCGATTGCAGAAATTGGCAGCTTATCGGAACGCCGCATGGCACTGCTCATCGATAGCAACCTCAGCAAACTCCCGGCGTTTTTGGTTAACAACGGTGGCGTTAACTCTGGGTTTATGATCGCACAGGTCACTGCTGCCGCGTTGGCAAGTGAAAACAAAACCCTGGCTCACCCAGCGTCAATTGACAGCCTACCCACCTCAGCAAACCAAGAGGATCATGTCTCCATGGCCACCTTTGCCGCTCGTCGCTTGCATGATATGAGCAGCAATACACGCGGTATCTTAGCCGTCGAACTGCTGTCGGCCAGTCAAGGCATTGACTTTCGCGCGCCCGATAAAACCTCGGAACGACTGGAGCAAGCCAAAGCAGAATTGCGTGGCGTGGTGCCGTTTTATGATAAAGACCGCTACTTTGCCCCTGATATTGAAAAGGCCAACGCACTACTCAAAACCGGGACCTATAACCGCTTAATGCCAAATGGTATCTTGCCAAGTTTGACATCCGTCTCCTAACATCGGTAACGCGTTCCAAACTTGACAGTTAAACGGCTCTTTATGAGCCGTTTTTTATCTAAACTGTCGTCATATCCACAGATATTGGGCGACATCATAGGCTAATATATAACCAGTTGCTGTTACTTCCCTCTTTACCTCGATGTAACGGAGTCGCTTATGTGGCATGCCCTGTCTGTACACCTATCCGAACAACTCGGGATTGATTTCGAGATCACCGAAAAACACGCTATCAGTGGTGGCGATATCCATGATGCCTATTGCATTAGCGATGGCGGTGATCAGCGCTTTTTCGTCAAGGTAAACGAGCGTGCACTACTCCCCGCCTTTGAAGCCGAGGCGGAAGGGTTGCGTCAACTCGCGATGAGCGGCCATATTCATGTTCCTCGGGTGTATTTTATTGGCCCCGTGAAAGACAGTGCTGTCTTGGTGCTCAACTACCTGCCCATCAAACCGATAGATGACACGCAGGCTTATTTGTTGGGGCAACATTTAGCGCGTCATCATCGCTGGGGAGAGCAAGCAGAGTACGGCTTCGATGACGATAATTTCATCGGCACCACGGAGCAGAGAAACTGTTGGCACCGCAAATGGTGTCGTTTTTTTGCCGAACAACGCATTGGTTGGCAATTGCAATTGGCGGCTGAGCGCTCGCTGCATTTTGGCGACATCGATACCATTATCGAGAATGTTAAAGCCCAACTTGTCGGCCACACGCCCAAACCTTCGTTACTGCACGGGGATCTTTGGTCTGGCAATATGGGCCTGTCGGTCAATGGTCCGGTGGTGTTTGACCCTGCCTGTTATTGGGGCGATCGAGAAGCCGATATCGCGATGACAGAGCTCTTTGGTGGTTTTCCATCAAGCTTTTACAACGGCTATCAAGCCGAGTGGCCGTTAGATGAGGGTTATCAAAATCGAAAAGACATTTACAACCTTTATCACGTGCTTAACCATGTCAACTTATTCGGCGGGCCATACCTCACACAAGCAGAACAATTGCTGACAAAACTCACACTCACGGTGTAGGATGCGGTGCACACAAACTGAGAATGAGGTTGGCGATGTTATCTGCCGCAATATTTGATATGGACGGCCTGTTGGTTGACTCAGAGCCGTTTTGGCAACGTGCACAAATTGACGTCTTAAGCGAGCTGGGTGTTTCCATCAGTTTACAGGATACGCGTGACACCACAGGCGTTCGAATTGACGAGATAGTCAAATACTACGCACGCACTCAGCCCTGGCAAGGTTCCTCCAATGCGGATGTGCAGGCGCGAATCGTCGACCGTGTGGTTGAGTTAGTGAAAGACGAAAAGCCGATGATGCCAGGCGTTAAAGACGCGTTAGCAATTTGCCATCAAGCAGGACTAAAAGTGGGCTTGGCATCGTCGTCGCCACTCACGCTTATCCATCCTACTTTGGATGCATTGGGACTCAGTGATCAATTTGCCATCGTGGAGTCAGCCGGTGCACTTAAACACGGCAAACCTCACCCAGAGGTCTATCTTAACGCCGCCAATGCCTTGGGTGTGGAGCCCGATCACTGTGTAGCTTTTGAAGATTCATTTACTGGCCTACTTGCTGCCAAAGCGGCCTCGATGAAAACCATCGTCGTGCCAGCAGCCCATGAGTGGGAGGATCCTCGCTTTGTGATAGCCGACCAAAAGCTTGCGAGCCTTCGTGCATTTAGCGCAGATAATCTCGAATCGCTCTAGCCGTCGACATCATGATAGCAATATAAATGGCATTCACCGGCATCAAGGTGATATGCCATTTGTCGCGACGCATAGCCCAGTTTATCGATCATATTATCCCCTCAGCATCCTCATCTATACTGATTTTGAGTACAGAGAATCAAAAAGAGGTGTGTAACCATGGATGATATGACTGACCGGATCGTAAATTGCCCGCACTGTGGTCATCGCTTTGATATCACATTGGATCTAAGTGGTGGCAACCAGGAGTTTTATGAAGACTGCCCAAACTGTTGCAATGCCATTCATTACGATATGCAGATTGATGAATCTCATCGAACCATTCATTTGTTTATTGATGCGGATGATAAGCAAATTTTCTAACCGTTAAGCGCGATGCCGCCGCAACGCGCCTGTTCTAAGGACTTTGCATCGCCGAGGGTGCGAAATTGATAGTGCTTTCGCTTTCCTTTCTCTTCCCCTAGCACGTATAATTGCGCGCGATTCCATTCCCCTTCCGTTCAATCACAAACTATTGAGGCCGACGTGCAGCAATACCATGATGAAGCAAGAGCCATTATTCGGCTCAGTGTGCCTGTTTTTATTGCCCAAATAGCTCAAACCTCAATGGGGTTTGTCGATACCGTAATGGCAGGTGGCTACAGTGCCACTGATATGGCTGCCGTGGCGGTTGCCTCAAGCATATGGATGCCCGCCATTTTATTTGGCATCGGCTTGTTAATGGCGATGGTCCCGGTGATTGCCCAGCTCAACGGGGCTGGCAAAGAAAACCAGATCCCCTTTCAATTTCAGCAAGGTGTATACATGGCACTGCTATTAAGCGTGCCGATTGGGCTCATCTTGTATAAAGCCGGCTTTATTATTGACTTGATGGATGTCGAAGCGGCACTCACACTTAAAACCATTGGTTACTTGCATGCGGTGATTTGGGCAGTGCCAGCCTTTTTGCTTTTTCAGGCGATTCGCAACCTATGCGAGGGGATGTCGTTGACCGTCCCAGCGATGGTGATTGGCTTTATCGGCCTAGCCGCCAATGTGCCGCTTAACTGGATGTTTGTCTACGGTAAGCTAGGGGCGCCAGAACTTGGCGGCGTGGGATGTGGCGTTGCCACCGCGCTGGTTTACTGGTTAATGGCGGGACTGATGGGCGTGTATGTCATGATCAGCAAAAAGCTCAGTGGCCTACACCTATTTGCAACGCTCTACACGCCGATTATTAAAGAGCAAATCCGCTTATTTAAACTCGGCTTCCCCGTGGCGGCCTCACTGTTCTTCGAGGTAACGCTGTTTGCGGCCATTGCTATTTTAATCGCCCCACTTGGGCCGATCACCGTGGCCGCGCACCAAGTGGCGATCAACTTCTCCACCATGATCTTTATGTTGCCGATGAGCCTTGGCGTAGCGGTCAGCATTCGTGTCGGCCACCTATTGGGCAAACGCACCACCGAAGGGGCGGCTAATTCCGCCAAAATCGGTATTTGGCTGGGTGTCAGCACCGCCGTGGTAACCGCCTTACTCACCGTGTGGCTACGCGACCCAATTATCGCCCTGTATTCTGATAATCCCGATGTCGCCACGCTGGCATCATCATTGATGTTATTAGCAGCTGTCTATCAGATCACCGATGCGATTCAAGTGGTTGCTGCCGGTGCTCTGCGTGGCTACAAAGACATGCGCGCCATTTTCCAGCGCACCCTGATCGCCTACTGGGGGCTGGGCTTGCCGCTCGGCTATGTGCTTGGCATGACAGACTGGCTGGTACCGGCCATGGGCGCGCACGGTTTTTGGGTTGGCATTATTATCGGTCTATCCAGTGCCGCGGTATTGTTGGGCCTACGCTTGCGCTGGATGCGCCAGCAATCTCCTGAGTTCCAACTGGCTATGGCAGAGCGGTAAGCGTCTTACATAGCCCCAGCAATACGGATAAACTAATATTACGCAGAGCGATCGCGGGTCAGATCGCTCGCGTAACATCAGGAAGTGAGTCTCGAAAGCCAAAGGATAAAAACGACATCATGCGCCGAATACAAACTGTAATACTCGTGATATCGTTAGCAGCACTAACAGGTTGCCAATCAGATGATCCGGCCAAGGATATGATGGCCGACTATTACCAGCGACTTGGCAATGTATTGGATGCACCCACCCCCGATTTCACTTCCCCCGAACTGCCAGCATTGCCACGTAAACGCGATCTGGTTCAGCCGCTTGATGAACTGCGAATGGGGGTGCTCGATGCCTATGAGCTTCGCCAGTGTGGTCTCTTCAACCTTATCGCGGAGCGCAATTCATCCTTGGGTAAAGTCGCGGATCGCTTTCGCCAACTTGACTACGAGCTCAAATTCATCGATACCGCGGCGCAGTGTTTGCCGCAAGTGAAGGATCCGAGCATTCAAGCTGAGCTGAAAAAGGCATTAACACTTAAACGCCAGCAACGGGAGAAAGTGATCTGGAATACGTTGATTGATAGTGACGCCTGGCGCAAACAACTCAGCTTACCCGCCTTTACACTTCCCATCGAACTGCCGGCCCACAGTAATGCGGTTAACACTATTGAGCAGTTTAGCCAATTGATACCCTCAACCCAAGCGCCCACAGAGCCTGTTACGACTTGGCAAGAAAGTATCGAGAAACAACCCATCTTAGGCGATTTGTTTGTGAGCTTGAGCTATCACACCGCGTGGCTTAACCAAACCAGTGAACTGATCGCTAATCATCAACAGACAGTGCGTTGCGGCGGTAATTTCGATACCACACGTTTAAAACGCCTACAGACCGTGTTTTATAAGTTTTATGTGGGTGATGTGCAGCCATACCTTGCTCGGGTAGACGGACTTTATCGTGATCTCGCCCCCGCGCTTTCGCGCCTCGCGAGCTTAAACACCCCAGATATATTTAACGATTATAAAAAAGCCTACTGGGAGGGAGAAGCATATCAGGCGTATAAAGCGGCGATTAAGCATCATGCTGATGTCTGGCAGCAATTGTTCCAGCGCTGTGAGGTTAAGCTTGGGCAATAAAGCACCAAAAATCAGTAAGTCAGTGCAATCGCTTAGCGATATAAGCAAGATGAATACTGAAAATACCGCCATATTGACGATCAAATCGCCAAACAGTCGTTTCTGCGCAAAAATATGCGCTTAAGCGCTTGCGTGACAAAGATGAACTCGCTACTATTCATCCCGCTTTCAAGCACTGTGCGTCCGTAGCTCAGCTGGTTAGAGTATCGCCTTGACATGGCGGGGGTCGGTGGTTCGAGTCCACTCGGACGCACCACTTTGCTTGAAACGAAAAATTATGCGTCTGTAACTCAGTTGGTTAGAGTGTCACCTTGACATGGTGGAAGTCGGTGGTTCGAGTCCACTCAGACGCACCACATTTTGAAATTCGCGTCCGTAGCTCAGTTGGTTAGAGTACCGCCTTGACATGGCGGGGGTCGGCAGTTCGAGTCTGCCCGGACGCACCATTTCCAGAGAGCCTGCTTAAAAGCAGGCTTTTTTGTTTTGCGCAAAGACCGCTATCTGTTCTTTAAAGCAAGATAGGCTCACGCCACGTCAGTAAACGATGCCATCAGTATCATGAAATAAAACGAGGCAGGCACAAACACCCACCCCATTTGTTCATGCTTGTTCGTTTTACGCTACGGCGCTATCGGCCGCTAACACAAACTTTTCAATCGCTTTGGCCACACCGTGCTCATCATTGCTCTCGGTAATGTAATCCGCGATTTGCTTGGTTGCTTCCATCGCATTCGCCATCGCAATACCAAGGCCTGCGTATTCCAACATTGCGTGGTCGTTTTCAGCATCGCCCATACAAATCACTTCATCGGGTTGAATGCCTAAATGCGCTGCAATGGCGGCTACCCCCGCCCCTTTATTGCTAGCAGGATTTAAAAACTCGAGGAAGAAAGGCGCACTTTGCACGACCGTAAATTCCTCGCGTAGCGCGGATGGTAACGCACTGATCACTTCGTTTAACTTGCTTGGCTCTGCCACCATCAACACTTTGATAATCGGATGATCATCGCTTAGGGTCTCGAAATCCATCACGGTAATATCTAGGCCGTTGATCTTGCCCTCAATCTCGGTATACGGATTCTGTGCTGGTGTAATCAAACCGTGCTCAGTACTAAATGCATGCACGAAGGCACCCAGTGCCTCGGCATGCTGAGCCAGCGCTTTGGCGGCTTTGCCGTCAAGCCCTTTTTGCAAGATAACTTCATCAGTACCTAGGTTTTTTACCATTGAGCCGTTGTAATACAGCACAAAGTCTTTATCCGATCCGATTCCCAGTTCGTCTAGCTTAGGCTGCATGCCCTCAAGCGGCCGACCAGACGCCAATACCACAGTCACGCCTTTCTCACGCGCGCGGGTAATGGCTTGTTTATTCTCAGCAGATATTGCTTTCTCGCTGTTTAACAAGGTGCCGTCCATATCTAGGGCGATTAATTTGTACATCGTTTACTCACTTCAACATCAAAATAAAATCAGAAACTGTCCCAGAACTGCAAAATAAACGCCGTGCCTACAACAACATATCGTCTTCAATCGCAATAAAGCGATCGACACTGTTCACCAAGGAATTAGCCGTTAGGGAAGGCACACCAAGCACTATCGCTTCAGTGTGATAGCGCGCGCGGATTTTGTTCATCAGCAAGTCAAAATCCCCGTCACCGGATAACAGCACCACGGTATCAACCTCGGGAGCTGTTTCCATCACATCAATGGCAATCCCCACATCCCAATCGCCTTTGGTGCTACCATCAGCGCGTTGAATATAGGGTTTTAGCTTGACGGTAAAGCCAATGTGGCGCAGGGCATCTTGAAATTTGATTTGCTGATCGTCATCGCGGCGAATGGCATAGGCATACGCGGTTACCACCTCACCCATATCATTGAGGGTTTGCCACAACTGGCGATAGTTAAACTGACGCCCGTAAGCTTGGCGTGTGGTGTAGTAGATATTTTGAACGTCGACAAAAACCGCGATTTTTTTCAAGTCAGGCTCACAGTCGGTGGGAGAATTGAAGCCAGAGAGGATACCACATCACACGACCGTGAAGACAATGACGAGCGTGGCCGCATGTAGCACAAACAAAAAAGCCGCTGACAACAGCGGCTCTCACGAGAAATATAAACGATTACTGACACTTAGCTGTTTGCTCTGCCTTTGTGAGCATGTCTTGCTGCTCTTTAATCGTTTCTCTCACTATTTTATCGAAAAACTTTCGCTTTTCTCTCGACGACGAGTGACGCACGAAGTCAGAGAAAGCGGTAGATTTTACCTTATTACGCTTATTCTGCATGGCTCCCTCCTTTCGTGATACCGACGATACGTTCAAGCGACTTTCGATTGTACTTTTTGCGCAATAGTGCGTCAATGTCACCGACGTTAAAGTGTGGTCTCTTGTTGACACCATCGACGTTTTTCTCAATAAAAGTGATATCAATCTGATCCCTAAACAGTTTCTTTAATTCACTCACCACACGTTGCGATTCTAGGAACTGATTAATGAAGACTTCACTGGGGACACGACGACCTTCAACACTTTCTCTCGCTTTCACTAAACGCCAAGCTTGCACTGGCTCTTGATATACAAAAACAATCATAACAAAGCGGCCTTTTTTCAAAGATCGCTCGATGTTATCTTTCGCTTTATCGAAACTGGAAAGCGTTGAATCAAGAATAAAGCTGACTCTTCGCTTCAAAGCGCGATCATGAATAGCTTCTACCAAGATTGTAGCTGGGCGCTGAAACAAGGGCGAGTTATAACCTTGATAATCTTCAAATGCCTTTCTTAACTCGTCGTTCTCTATGTGCACTAATGTCAGGTCGTGCTCATTCTTAAAAGCACGAACCATCGCTCTAGCCGTTTCCGTTTTACCTGCGCCTGGCGACCCTGCCATAAATACAGAAGCCGCTTCCTCCTCCTCGGGCAAATGATCAACAAGCTTTCTGGCAATCATTTTTTTCATTGCTTTCGCTTGCTTTATAGCTTTACCTGTAATTTGTTGATCATCCATTGAATTCGCCTTTAAACGAGCAAAGTCATCTAATCCTAGCACTTTAGTCGGGCACTAAGTCATCAACTCAATCCAACAATACTGCCCTCACCATCGAGGTCGAGATTCATAAACGCCGGTTTTTCCGGTAGGCCGGGCATGGTCATCACGTTGCCGCATAAGGCATAGATAAACCCAGCACCAGCGCACAGTTTTAACTCGCGGATCGGTACATCAAAGCCTTTGGGAGCACCTTTTATCGCACCATCGGTTGAAATAGACAGTGGCGTTTTCGCCAAACAGACTGCCAAACCGTCATACCCTTGCGCTTTAAATTGTTGCAGTTGCTGTTTCGCGGTCTCACTTAACGTCACGCTTCCCGCGCCATAACCAACTTCCGCAACCGCCATCAGTTTTTCTTCCAAGCTTTGCTGGGCATGATACAAGGGCGAGAATGATGCATTGGTTTCACATTGCGCGACCACTTGTTCCGCCAGTTTACGCGTACCCTCGCCACCTTGGGCAAAGCCTTCACTGATCGCTACTCTTACTTTGTTGGGCAGCGCTTCAATCATCGCCTTGAGTGTCGCTAGCTCAGCATCACTGTCTTGTGGAAAGCGGTTAATCGCCACTACCGCCGGCACACCATATTGAGTCACGTTATTGATATGCCACTTGAGGTTTTCAAACCCTGCTACCAATGCTTCATCATCATCCGCAAAGAGCGCGTCGGGCATAGACTGACCGGGCTGTAAGTTGTAGTGACCCGAGTTGGCTTTTAAGCCGCGCAATGTCGCCACAATCACCGCACAGTCTGGCGTTTTACCGGATGCTTGCGCTTTGATATTGCAGGCTTTTTCAAACCCCATGTCCGAGCCAAAACCGCCTTCCGTGACGGTATAATCGCCTAGCTTAAGCGCAATGTTATCGGCGATAATCGACGAATTGCCATGAGCAATATTGGCAAACGGACCAGCGTGAATCAGTGTAGGCACGCCTTCTAGGGTTTGCATCAAGGTGGGTTCAATCGCTTCTTTCATACTGACCGTCATCGCGCCGGCCACTTGCAAATCTTCGGTGGTGATCGGCTCACCGGTATGGCTATAAGCCAACACTATGCGGCCGATGCGCTGACGCAAATCGCGAAGATCGCTCGCCAACGCCAGAATCGCCATTAGCTCAGAGGCCGCCGAGATATCAAACCCGCCCTCACGCTCGTAGCCGTTGATGGTTTTACCCGGCTCGTTTTTACCCACAGTCACCATACGCAAGGCGCGATCGTTGTGATCCATCACCCGCTTCCACACCACGCGACTTGGGTCAATTTTTAACGCTTTTAAGCCACTGCGCGCTTCAAAATCGTCATAGCCTCGACGTTGCTCGTGATAAATTCGCGCATCAATGGCCGCAGCAGCCAAGTTGTGCGCCGCGGTCACCGCATGAATATCTCCCGTCAGGTGGAGGTTTAGCTCCTCCATCGGAGCCACTTGCGAATAACCACCGCCAGCTGCGCCACCTTTCACACCAAATACGGGCCCCATCGAAGGCTGACGAATACACGCCGTTACAGAATGATTCAGCTTGGCCAAGCCTTGCGCCAGACCAATGGTGGTGACGGTTTTGCCTTCACCCAAGGGCGTGGGAGTAATGGCGGTGACCAGTACTAACTTTCCGGTTGGGTTGGGCGCAAGACGCTTTAAGCAATCGAGAGAGATTTTGGCTTTATGGCTACCTTGCGTTTTAAACTCTGAGTCAAGGAGGCCAACTTGCTTGGCTATGGTGGAAATGGGGGCGAGTGTGGTGTTACGACAGATCTCGACATCAGGCAGCATGAAACCCTCTCAATAGCGCACAATATGTTCTAGGCAAACGTTTGCGTCAGCATAATACCGCTAAAATTGCTATTGTAAAGCGAAAGGACGCTTGCGGTAAGCGTCCTTTATGACTTTTTATCCCATGTGCCGAGAATAGTGATCATGCTATTGGCTTAGGCGACTTTAAATTGCCCCACCAAGGTATCGAGATCTTGACCCAGTGAGCTCAGCTCTTCCGCCGCGTGTGACGATGCCTCACTCGAGTTCAATAAGCTAGCGACAATGTCACGAATCGATACCAGATTACGATGAATATCTTCCGTGACCGTGGTTTGCTCTGACGCCGCACTGGCAATTTGCGAGGTCATATCGTTCACTTGCGAAAACGCCGCACTCACCGAGGTGATTCGCTCGCCAATTTGCGCTGAAATCGTTGCCATGCTTTGGCACTCTTGATCGCTGTCGGCAATGGTTTTCACGGCACTATCCACATGCACGTGTAGACCATCAAGCATGTCACGGATCTCATGGGTACTGGTTTGAGTGCGACTGGCCAAGGTGCGCACTTCATCGGCCACCACCGCAAAGCCTCTCCCCTGCTCACCCGCGCGAGCGGCTTCAATCGCCGCGTTCAGCGCCAATAGATTGGTTTGCTCAGCAATCTCACCAATCACGGACAGTACCGAGGTAATTTTATCCGACTGAGCTTTAAGTTGATCCACCTGCCCGCTCGACTCGCTCATTTTCGCTACCAACTTCTCGACCGATGCCTCTGATTCACGCACTTGCGCCTGAGCATTTTGCGCATCTTGGGTGGCAGAGGTGGCGGCATCAGCCACCTGTGTCGTGTTTTGTGCCACTTCTTGCGCAGCAGAGCTCATCTCTGTCACCGCGGTGACCACTTGCTCGGTCTCGTTATCATGGGTTTGTAGTTTTTCAGCCACTGCGGATGTTTGCTGAGCCATATCACAGGCGGTGCTGTTTACTTGCGCCGTGACTTGCGCGACGCGCTGAATGGTGTGCTGCAGCTTCTCTACAAAGCGATTAAAGGCATGACCGAGTTGGGCGATTTCATCATAGCCATGTACGTGCAAACGCTGAGTGAGATCGCCCTCACCGCTAGCAATATCATTAAGCTTATCAAGCATGTTTTTCACCGGCTCACCAATACGCTGCGCAAACCAGCTCACCAGCAACACCGTGATAATCACTGTGCTTATCCCCAACAGGGTTAAACGGAAAATTTGTGCATCCAGGGTTTGCTCTGCGTCGGTGCGATAGGCAGCAACCTCTTGCTCAATGTCATCGGTGTAGGCGCCAGTGCCTAATAGCCATTGACCATTATTCACCATTACCGCATAGCCTATTTTATCAATCAGCGCATCGGTACCCGGCTTATCAAACATAAAATTAAAGTAGCCATCGCCACGTTGTGCCGCCTCGAGTAACCCTTGAATCACCTTATTGCCTTTAGGATCGGTAAAATCAATCAGGTTTTTTCCTTCAAGCGCCGGTTTAACAGGGTGAAACACATTGATCCCCTGTTTGTTGTAAATAAAAAAGTAACCCGTCTCGCCAAACTGCACATCAGTAAGCGCCGTTTTCACCTCAGCCAAGCGAGCCTCACTGGTGCCTGGGTTAAGACGCTTAACGATGTTCTCCGCTACCTGAGTCACTTCTTTGAGTTGTTTTTTACGCTCGTTGACCAACTTCTCCCGAAACGTGGCAATGTTTTCTTCTATTAACGCCTGTTCGTTATAGGCCGTGACCGCACTCATAATCAGCATTGAGGCGATCAGTGGCACGATGGCAAGTAGCAGTATTTTCGTTTTAAACATCAGCTTCATTGGCAATTACCCTACAGACTAACTTTGTAAGCAAATGCTACTACTTAACTAGACAGTCAAAAATATAAACTGCTGTTTTATTTGATCTAAACGCGATTTCACCCCCGAGGCTGTGACCCGGGTTGGAATGTCATGTAAATGGAAAGGTCTTTGCCATATCGTGGTGTGGATTTGGCTCGTTAACTCGCATCTTTGTGAGCGCGAGCAACTCGTCCCACCAAACCATTCCGCTGTTCGTCGCGTATTCTTAGGAGGATTCAGGAGGTGGCTATGAAAAATCGTAAAGTGCCGCATGGTAAGTTTTCTCGCTTTGGTGCACTGGCTTCGTTGGCGGGGCGTGTGGCGTCGAATGTGGCGTGGGAAGGTACCAAACAGTTTGCCCAGGGCAATCGGCCGAGTCGTAAGGATTTGGTGATGTCGCCGGCCAATATTGCCCACGTGGCGGACAAACTGGCGGACTTACGTGGAGCGGCGATGAAGGTCGGTCAATTGTTGTCAATGGATGCGGGGGATTTGATTCCGCCAGAGCTCAGCGATCTGCTCGCCCGTTTGCGTAATAATGCCACTCCCATGCCACCGGCGCAGCTCAAAGCGGTGCTTAATGAAGAGCTGGGCGACAATTGGCAGGCTGAGTTCACCCACTTTCGTTTTTCGCCCATCGCGTCAGCGTCGATAGGCCAAGTGCACGAGGCCTATACCGATGCCGGTGAAAAAGTAGCGGTAAAGGTGCAATACCCGCGCATCAAAGACAGCATTGATAGCGATGTGGATAATGTGATCACCCTACTGCGCTTAAGTGGCCTGATCCCCAAAGAAGCGAATTACCAAGCCTTACTCGATGAAGCCAAGCAACAACTACATGATGAAGCCGATTACGGCAAAGAGGCACAAGCATTGACTCGGTTTGGCGACCATTTGAAAAATGCCAACGGTTTGGTGGTGCCAAGGGTTCACTCAGCCCTTACCTCAGATCGCATTCTCACCATGAGCTATATGGCAGGAGAGCCGATTGAGCAACTCAACAAGGCTTCAGAGACGATTCGTCACCGCGTGATCAGTCGTTTATTCCAGTTGCTGTTTGAGGAAGTCTTTGTGTTTGGCGAGGTCCAAACCGATCCTAACTTTGCCAACTATTTGTATCAGCCCGATACCGGACGCGTCGTGTTGCTCGATTTTGGCGCCACCCGTCAGTATGCCCCGACGTTTACCGATGGCTATCGCAAACTATTTTTAGCGGCGATTGAAAAAGACAACGCAGGGATTGAGGTGGCACTAACCCAAATTGGCTTTTTTGCCGAGCACATCTTGCCAGAGCAAAAAGCCAGTGTGCTGGAGCTTGTGAACACGGCTTGTGAACCGATTGCGACGGATGCGCCATTTAACTTTGGCGACGCCGATTTGGCAACGCGTTTACGTAACCGTGGGATGGCGCTGAGTATGGAACAAGGCTATTGGCACACGCCACCGGCGGATGCACTGTTTTTACATCGTAAAATTGCGGGGTTATATTTGCTGGCGGCCAAGTTAAACGTGAGCTTTAATGTCCGCCAGTTGTTATTGCCCTATTTAATCCACTCGCATACGGATAATCCGGTCGAAGCGTAAACAGCCACAGCGTGCTGCGCGTGGGACTAGGGGCTATCGCGCAGCGCTTCACAATAGGCGACCAAATCTTCCGCGGCCCAGTGGCTCGCCACATTACGAGCGGTGAGAGCAGCATCAACCCGCCCTTCGCTGACCACCTCAAACCAATGGCTGAGCATAGCCGCAAAACCTTTGCTCGCTTGCATACCCGTCCAATCTGGCAAGGTAAGCTGTGTGGTGACGTTGTCTTGCATGCGCGCACCGCGGGTAAAGCCATCAAAGAAATAGCACTCGTTACGATAGGCCGCCGCAATGGTTTCTTTGGTGACCCCATACTGGCGGTTCATGCTGGCCTCAAACAAGCTATTGTCGCGGTGCCAACGCACGTCTAAGCGGCCTAGCAAGCCTTCGCTAAATTGAGCAAACACGTCCAAATCATCAATATTGATGTCACCATGAACGTTTATACTATCGAGTGGATGAATGAAATCATCAAAAATAAAACGACGCGGTGCATCGGGCAGCGCATGACGGTGTTTTTCCCAACGCAGCGATAAAAGGGGTGTGCCCAGTTCGTCTTCGGGGCGCTGGCCATTGAGATGGGTGTTGAGCAAAGGCAAATAACGCCGGTTAAAGCCTGCAAACAAGGGGGTTTGCTGTTGTTCTGCCAAGTTGAATAAGGCTTCAACCTCCGCGCCTGATGGGGCGACAGGTTTATCGACAAACACCGGCACACCTGCTTGCAAGCAGGTACGAATCAAGGCCGCATGCGAGTCGGTGGCGCTGTGGATCATCACTCCATCCACCCCTAATGCTAAGCATTGTTGAATATCACTTGCGGTCTCACTCACTCGGTATTGCGTGGCGAGCGTCGCCAGCTTAGCGTCATCACGGCTGCACAATACCCATTCGAGCCCTGGCCAATTGACCATCAATGGCAAGTAGGCTTTTTGCGCAATGTCCCCTAACCCGATCGATGCGATTTTCATGCCTTCTCCTTACATCGTGCGCTCCCGCGGGCTAAGTCCGCGCTGGAAGTCGCCAGCAGAAATCAGTACTCTAGCCGCATTCTACACAGTGTAAATCGTTATGAATATTTTAATCTCTTGGTTTTCTCAGGCGGGTGCGTGGTTAACGCCATGGCTCAGTGATATTGCAGTGGCAATTGTGGCGTCACTGTTGGTGGTATTTGGCAATGATATTAATCGGACGCTACGCCGTTTATTGACCGGTCATCATTTTATCGTTCGCACTCTGGTATTTGTGGCGATCAATGCCTTTGGTTACGGCGCTTTTATCATTACCGTCTCTCCGTGGCTGGCGCGACAAATGCGCGGATGGCCAGATCATTGGCTCTTTGCCGGTTTGGTCGCCACCTTTGTTTTTATTGGAATGTGGGCGCAACGCCAGCGACAGATCTAGTCTTCGTCCATAACACTCATTCACACCCCCAGCGCGCACTTAGGCGGATGTGAGAGCCCGCATTCATGCTCGTGGTTGGCGAATAGTCACCCAGTTGATCCAATCAAGCAATCCACCCGCAGCCTGTGAGCGTATTGGAGGGAAAAAGGAGATAGGTATGCAACGCGGATTAATGTGGTTTCGCCACGATCTTCGAATACATGATAACCCTGCACTCGCCAATTTAGCCTCGAGCTGCGATCAGCTGACCTGCGTGTTTGTGATTGACCCGAGCTGGTATCGTGCGGATCACTTTCAAAGTAAGCACCTCGGTGCCCCGCGGGAAGCGTTTTTGTGGCAAAGCCTAACCGAACTGCATCGCGCCCTGGATGCGATGGGGCAAAAATTGATTATTCGCACCGGCAAGCCGCTAGAGGTGGTGGCAAATCTGTGTATGGATCATGAGTTTGACCTTATTGGCGTCACCGACCACCCAGGGACACGTGAGCGTCACCAGGTTGATACGCTGGTTGAGCGCTTTCCGCAGCGGGTGGTTGTCTCGGATGCTCACACCTTGTTTACCCAGCATCAGCTGCCGTTTGACTTACCTGAGATCCCGACGACCTTTACTCAATTCCGTAAAGCGGTGGAAAAGCGCGGGATCAAACCACGCTTGCCGTTACCAGTACCTGAGTCATTGCCAGCCCCCATCACAGCGATTAAGTCCGACCCAGCGCCCCTATCTGATCGCCGAATAGCCCCTTATCAAGGCGGTGAAATCGCCGGGCGTGCGCAACTGAATCATTACTTATGGGATACCCATCGTATTCAGCGCTATAAAGAAACGCGCAACGGCCTTGATGGTTGGGATTTCTCGTCACGCTTATCGGCTTGGCTCGCAAACGGCAGTTTGTCCGTACGCTGGGTCGCCGCAGAGCTCGATCGATATGAGCGCAATGTTGAAAAAAACGAGTCAACCTATTGGCTATATTTTGAGCTGTTGTGGCGCGAATATTTCCAATGGATGCTGTATCACTATGGTGCCCGCTTTTTTGCGTTCAAAGGCATTGCCAACAAACGGCCACTCACCACTTTTTATGCCGAAGCCTTTATGGCATGGCGTGAAGGCACGACGTCCTTTCCTATTGTCAATGCGGCGATGCGCCAGCTTAAACAAACCGGATGGCTCTCGAATCGCAGTCGTCAATTGGTGGCCAGCTGCTTAGTCCATGAGTTAGGTGTTGATTGGCGCTATGGCGCAGCATACTTTGAGCAGCAACTGATTGATTTTGATGTAGCGGCTAATTATGGCAATTGGCAATACTTAGCAGGCGTTGGTGCCGATCCGCGCGGCAGCCGCCGGTTTAACCTCGACAAACAAGCCGCGCAATATGACCCCGATGGGACGTTTGTTAATACTTGGGTGGGAACACACGAATCATCCGAACTAAAGTGACCTTATCAAACCATCACTTTAGCCCTCGGCGGCTGGCACAGCCGTCGGCTCATATTGAGCGACTAACTGAATCACACGCTCACTGACCCGCCTTGAAAACAGTAATGCAATGTGGGTCACCGAGTACAGATCGTGACTGGTCATGCCCTCGATTTTGGTTTCTTCGACCAGCACAGTGCCATCGCAGACTTGGTTCTTTAACAACAGCGCCGCGGGTCCCCAGGGGCAATCGCCGGCAAGGCTATGTAACGGCGGAAGATTCTTCCAAGGCCTGACCTTGTCAGGGATAAGCATGTCTTCGCTACGTTGAAACAACCAGCCGCCCCACCCCAGATCGCCAAAAATACTTGCTAACTTAGCGCCTTGATGCGGCGTGCCCAAAGTGATCACCGCGCGAACATCGAGAGGCGGTCTATCACACCGCTTTGTGCTCTGTTCCAAGTAACGGCGAATAATGAGTCCGCCCATCGAATGGCCAATCAAGATCGCTGGCTGGTCGCCAACAAACGCATCGATTTTGGCGGTGATACCCTCTAGGTCCGGATTGAGCGTATTATACGAAACATTCAGCACCTGGTGCCCATGTTTTTCTAAGCGCTCGCACAGCGGAATCAAAAAAACACCGTGCATGTATAACCCATGAAGAGTGACTATTTTCATCCCGCCTCCCATTAGCCGCTGCGTTCAGCATACCAATATATGTCCCTTTCTGCCCATAGGTGGTTGATACAACCGAGGGCTTGCATCACAACAACGAGGACGCGTTAACAAAAAAACGCCCCACAAAAAGTGAGGCGTTGATGATGTAAGGAGGACGCGCATAGCGGCTTATGCGTAGCGCCTAATTAGAAAATCAGGTGAGCAATCCCTGCGATAACAGGCAGAGTGACTAGCGTACGTAAAATAAAGATCACGAACAGCTCCCACAGCTTGACTGGGATTTTGCTTCCCAGTAATAAGGCACCCACTTCCGAGATATAAATCAACTGGGTCACCGATACCGTAGCAATCACAAAACGGGTCATTTCACTGTCGATTTCTGCGGCTAAAATGGCAGGAATAAACATGTCTGCAAAACCAATCACCATGGTCTCAGAGGCTTTCACCGCATCAGGGATATGCAATAGTTCAAGCAGTGGCACAAAGGGCGCCCCTAGGATGCTAAACACATCGGTGTACTCAGCGACCATCAACGCCGCCGTACCAATTGCCATCACAACTGGCAACACACCTAACACCATATCGACGGCGTTTTGTACGCCTTCTTTTAGCACACTGCTTACCGAGCGAATTTTCTCGGCACGTGTCAGAGCACAGTGCAGTCCATAGCTCAGCGTATTGTGGCCAGCCGGTAGGACTTCATCATTGGTTTCACGCTCAGAGTTATCGATAAGCGCATCTTTTTTCCAGCTCAGAGGAGGAAGACGAGGAACGATGATCGCCGCCGCAATCCCAGCTAAACAGACGGTGAGATAGAACCAAGCAAACATGTGCATCAAGTCGACTTGCGCTATCACCACCAAACTAAAGCTGATTGAAACCGCAGAGAACGTCGTGCCAACCACTGCCGCTTCACGCTGGGTATAAAAACCTTGCTCATATTGTTTACTGGTCATCAAGATACCGACGCTGCCATCGCCCAACCAAGAGGCAGCACAGTCGACCGCAGAGCGCCCCGGCAGACCGAATAACGGACGCATTACCTTGGTGAAAATAGCACCAAGCAGCTCGAGCAAGCCGAAACTTGTCAGTAGCGGCAGTAATAGACCAGCGAAAATAAACACGGATAACAAGGTAGGCAATAGCTCATTGAGCACAAAGGCCCCCGTTGTTTCACCCATGATGACTGACGAGCCAAAACCATAAAACGCCATTACGATGAAGGCGGCACCGAAAACACGGGTGACAAGCCACACCGGAGAGACATTAAACAAACCATTAAGAAAGCCATTTCGCATGATAACGGCAGGCTTGGTCAGCGTAACCAACACTGAAACGACGGCACTCAACACCACTAAGGCAGTGACGACCGCTGTTGCACTGTTACCTAGTAAGTCCAAGACACTGCTCGCCATTACCGCAATCGGGATGGTGACGCTGTCACCGAAACTGACTGGCGTCATAAAAAGGAACAACCCCAATAATGATGGGATTGCGAACATCAGAATATTTCTCATCGAAGGTGACTTCGTAGAGAGAGTGTCAGTTTTTTGCATACGTCTGAATCCTGAATTTTTATTTATCTCACCGCGAGCATCAACGCCTTTGCTGATTAATTATTCACTCACTGTGACTAACTGGCATGCAGATTATCGAATCATACACAGGATGTAAATAACTATTTAGTCATAAATACTGAATAAATACACCCTAAAAGCAGATTACACATGCCTACTGGTGGTTTTATAGTTCAACAAACCATCTTTTGTGAAAAGTTTGTTACACCGTTTTATTGACCAAGATCAGATTCTGTTACTCACTTGTAGGGAATGAGGCGGGTTAGCTCACAGAATACGCTTAATATTCAAGCGTCCAACGCCAGCATCGTTGCCAAACGCTAGTTAACCAATTTTAAAGTCAATGCGCGCATATTCTTTGATCAACCAATCGCCAAAGTCATTGAGGAGGGTCATGACAGCACGTTTTTTTACCGGTTTGCGCTCTAGCAGGATAAAAAGTCGCTCAATCGCCATTTTTTTATCCGGGTAGTGTTTAATAAAAGCATCCGCACACTCGTTGAGTGATTCACTCCACTGCGCTTCTTTATGAAGTACCAAACCAAATGCACCGCGTATCAGGGTGTCTGCAATCGCTTGTGCGGTATTGAGCTGAGTGTTCCATGTGGTAGCGGCGGTGATTTTTTGTTTGGCACGCGCGAGTTTGTCAGAGATATCTGGATTCATCGCCTTCGCCACCTCCCAGCTGGCTTCAAACAAACCAAAACTAACCGATAAGTCTTGGCCATAGAGGCAAATGGCTCTGTGTTTAAAAAAGAATCCCCAGTGAAAGACTTGTGAGAGATCTCTAACATGTGACACGGTCACGATATCGATATGGCAATCACTGATCACCTTGCTATGACTGGTTTTTAATCGCCATAGCAAGGTGTTTAATGCGTTCGATTGATCAAGCGTCAGGGCGTGTTGGCACACCACAGTCAGCGATAGCACGCTGTCTTTCACCACGGCTCGCCGCCAAACAATATCTCCACTCACGTAGACGCTGTGAAGCCGCTTGCCGAGCAAGCCACGTAGTTGCTTCACCGCTTTAATCATCACGGGGATAAATTCAGATTGAAACGGGGCACGCCGGTCGGGCTCCGGTAAATAAGCGTTTCTGGATTGCAACTGAGTCACGACTTTCACACAGGTTTGAGTACGCGCGCTATTGTTGGTCATCTGCATAAACAAATCAACGCTCTAACTGTGGGTCTGCTTTTATTTTAGCCGGAGGTTGTCTATTTGACCATGAGAGCCGTCGGTTGAGAGGACAAACACGGATACGCTTTAGATACCTCTTTGTGCAGGTCAACCGATACGGCGCGGCTGAGATACCCCTTACAGCATGGTATAATGCGCATACATACAGACAACGAGAGCTTACCATGACGCAAGAGAATCAACTCAGCTTGGAGACCGTGCTAGAGATCGCGTTCGAGATTTTTGCCGAAACGGCCCCAGACAACTTGGAGTTCGACGATTTAATGCTCTATGAATCACGCTTTGAAGAAGAAGGGGGCGCTGTGGTGGTTGAGGTAAACAATGATTGGCCAGAGCATGTGGGAGCGGATGTTGACTTATCTCAGTGTGCCGAGGTGCAAATGGGTATAGCTGGCGCTGAGGTGCTAGATGAAGTCTTTGTTCGTATGCTCATCAGCCGAGACCCAGATAATAAATTCTGTCATTTATTGTGGAAGCGCAGCCCAACACAGATCCACTAGCCCTGCCCCACAGAATAACGGCAGCGATAGGTGCTGCCGTTGTGGATGCGAACTGGCGCTGACTTCATTGGATAATACCGGTTGAATGATTACAGTACGGTCACTGAGTCCGCGTCATCATGGGCGTGAGCGCGATAACTGATGACCAGTCCCAAGCTTGCCAGCGTCGCCAATGTCAGCATGATTACCCCTAATGATAATTGGCTAGCCACACCGAAACTACTGGCGACGAGTGTTACCAGCCCTGCCAATAGATTTTGCGCGCCGCCAAGAATTGCCCCTGCCGTGCCAGCATGGTAAGGAAAAGGACTAATCGCTCCTGTACTGGCTGCCGGAAAGAGAATACCTGCACCAGCAAAATAGACACAGCCGCCACCCACTAACGCATAGAGTGAAACATCACCGAGCATACCGGGTAATCCTATGATGCCTGCCCCCAACAACGCTAAGACACTGCCCAATGTCAGGGTGGGATAATACCCCATACTTTCGGAAAGCCGGCTCGACAACCCTGACCCGACTAAGTATGCCGGCAGAGGGACAACAAACAGCAAACTGATCACACTCGGAGACAACGCTAACGCATCTGACATGATCACACCTGCCGCCGCCTCGAATAAAGATACACCGGAAAAAACGGTAATTAAGCACAGCAAATACCCTTTAAATTGATGTGATCGCATAACATGACGATAGCGCGCACCAAAATGACCAGGTTGGCGTAAATCGGCAGGCAAAGTCTCGCTAAACCGCCAAGCCATGACTGTATAAACCAAGACACCGAGTAACAATAAAAAGAAGTAGCTGGCACGCCAATGTAGGGCCTCGGTTAACCCTCCTCCTAGAAGCGGAGCCACTAAGGGAGAAAAGATCAGTCCCATACTAACTAGGCTATTGGCGCGGTGCAGTTTGGCCCCGGAAAAACAATCTCGGGTTAAGGTGCGCGCCATGGCGCCGCCGCAGCCAATGCCCGCGCCTTGAACCATACTGCCCAGTAAAAATACGGCAAAGGAGGTGGCCAACAAGGTGATAGCCGTCCCGACTAAAAACAATGCCAACCCAAACAAAATAACCGGCTTACGACCGATGCGATCGGAGACAGGGCCATAGACAAACTGCGATAAACCATAAGGAATAAGATAACAAGCCATCACCGCTTGTAACCAAGCGGGTGATACAGCGAAGTCGTCTGCCATTGCACCGATGGATGGGACATACATGGTTTGGGTCATTTGCCCAACAGCCGCTAATAGAACGATCAATAGCAATAGCTTGCCCATAGGCATTGCCGAGGACATACCAGCACTCCTAAAAATAATTATGCGAAAATAAGTAAGAAATAGGTATCGAGGTTGAGGGTAAAGGCCTAGCCCACCTAGCCACCTAATGATAGACAGGCGAATGATAGGCTTTAAGAGAGAGTGTGGCAATCAGAGTTGAGAATAACGATCCCGATTCTTTATTATATTAAAGATTAGTTTTTCTAATCCTAAAGCCAGCGTCGGACACGAGCTACATAAGCGTCAAAATCATCTGGCCATTGGCGTGATAAACGGGCTTCTTCAGCAGGAATAAATGTGGCGGATAGGTAGGCCATAAAAGCGGGAATCATCCCCCAGCACCATAGCGCATTAAAATAAAGCCCAGCTGCGGCGATAATGAGTACCAACGCCAGATACATAGGGTTGCGGGTATAGCGATAGATCCCAGTCGTCACCAGCGCTGAGGGCATTTGCAGCGGATCAAGCGTGGTGTGATGGCGATGAAACGCCCATTTAGCGGCGGCTAATAACCCCACGGCTAACCCCAGAGGCAAGGCAGCCCACATCGGGGCACCCAGTACCAGCGAAAAAGGAAAGAAATGGCTCAGTGATAAACCAATTGCAATCGCAATGAGCATCGCCACGGGAGGCAATGGGGGAAAGAGATAATGCCATGTTTGCACACGCATGACTCGTCCTTGAGCAATGACTGATATAATGGCAATAATGTAGCGAATATAGACAGTGATTGTCACTGCCTGGCTGGCAAATTAGCCAATTTTTAGCGACGAATGTTTAATCTTGCTCAATATTGAGACGGTGCTTACCATGCTCAATCTTTGCCTTAAGATAGTTACGGTTGCCGTCTTTAAGGTGGGCTTTGGTGCCAATCACTTCTTTGAGGGTAACCCCTGCCGCTTGCAGCTCTTCAATCTTTTTGGGGTTATTGGTGATCAAGCGAATACAGTGAGCGTCTAACGCTTTTAGCATCTGCGCCGCTTCGGCAAAATCACGCAAATCATCCGCAAACCCCAAATGGTTGTTCGCTTCATACGTCGTCATCCCTTCGCTTTGTAACTTGTAGGCATCCAGCTTGTTATACAGCCCTATCCCCCGCCCTTCTTGGCGCAAATAAAGAATAATACCGCCATCTTCACCCATCTTTTGGATGGTCTCTTCAAGCTGCTCGCCACAATCGCATCGAGAGGAATGGAAAACATCACCGGTTAAACACTCGGAATGCATGCGAACCAAAGGCGGATCGGCTTTCTTATCGGCTTGTTGGAAAATTAGCGCGACGTGCTCTTGCTCAGACTCTAAACCATGGAAGGAAAGGATCTCTGCTGGGATCTGGCTTCCCACCCCGACTTTCAACGGCACTCGGGCCCTAACTTTAACCATTCTGCGTCTATCTCTTACTGCTGATACCCGATTGAGGGCGCTAACATTACTACACCCACATCAGTATGCCAATTCAAAAATGTTATATTATAACATTTATCGGGAGGATGCGATAAAATCGTATTGGGAGGTATCTGTCACCTTGTCTCTATCCTCATCACTGCAAACGCCGTACCACCGCAGCCGGATTGCCAGCCACAATAGAAAAAGGTTCGATATCCGTATCAACCACTGATCCGGCTTCAATCACTACCCCTTCACCGATTGCCGTGCCTGCTTTTATCACGGTATTTCCCTCGATGATAACGTTATTACCGATGATGACATCCTGAGAGGACTCACATTCACCGCGGGCAATGTCTAGCGGTAATACGCGATGACGCGTGGTATAGATCCCAACGTTGGGGCCAATACTCACGTTATCGCCAATACTGACATGCGCCCCGTCTAAAATGGTGCAATTTGGACCGACGCTAACATTGTTGCCAAGATGAATATTCATCCCGTAATGGCAAAAGAAAGGCGCGTCAATTTCAACGTTATCGCCAACACGGGCGAATAGCTTGGTGGTTACCACCGCTAAACTGGCCGCATCTTCAGGATCGAGCCGGTTAAACTGTTGGCAAAGTCGGCGCGCGGCATATCGAAACAAAGTCAGCTCTTCATCCGCAGGACAATAAGGCAAGCCACGTTGCATTTTTTCAAATTCTGTCATCGGCTCTACCCTTGATGCGGCATTCTTACTGACGTTGGCTCAAAGCTAGGGTTATCTACAGTCGACATAGAAACCAGCGAGTCACCGTATTCACGTAAGAATTGGTTCCCCAGCGAGACCCCTAGCTGATAATCGGCTTCCAATGCCTCCGGCTTACTCAGTAAGGCACTACTTTGCAACGGAGCGCTTGGCGCAATTTGCACTATCTGAGCACGCGCAGGCGGTGACGCCAAAAATTGCAGTTCACTTTGATAGCTTTGATAATGCGTCGTCAGCATCTTAAGCATTTCGGTGTTTAGCGGCTTGCCGGATAAAGACTGGAGCCGATAAATCGTGTCGCCACCAAAAAGCCAACGACCACCATTTTGCATCGCTTTCTCTTTCATACTGTCGCGCACACGATTAACCAATTGCTCGCGGCTGGACTTATAGCGATCTGACAGTTCACCGATTTGCTTACTGAGCTCTTTCTGGAAGGTTTCAAAGCGTGCGAGTCGATATTTGGACTCAAAGTTTGATAAATAGTCGGAGAGCTTAAATTGCGGCCTCTTCGCCTCAAAGCGTTCGCGTAGTGTTTCAAGAAAGCGCCGGTTTTCATCATCACGTTTATCTTGTTCAACCACTGGCTCAGTGCGAACCACGACGATAATATCCGCCCCGCGCGCAAACGCTTCTTTTGCCGGGATCGCCGCTGTTACCCCACCGTCCACATAACGGTGCTCACCGATGTTCACCGGGTGCGGATAAAGCAGCGGAATCGCACAGGTCGCTTTCAGGGCATCTGGCCAGGTGTCTTCTGTCAGTGAGAAGAAGGCTGGTTGCAGCGTATCTGTGTCAGTCGCGCATGCATAAGCATAACGGTTTTGCAGATGGTGCCGCGCCGCTTCCATATCCAGAGCCGTTTCTTTACCAGGTAACGCCGTGTCTAACGCCCAATCCAAGTCCATGTAATGCTGCCGGCGAACATACTTCATTAAATGGAAGAAACGCTCCTGCGTGGTGAGTTGGGTAATAAAGCGGTAACCATATTGGTACTGTTGGCAGACATAGGCACTCATATTGAGCGCCCCCGCCGATGTACCAAAATAAAGCTCAAAGGGGTCAAATCGGTGGGTTAAAAACGCATCCAGCACACCGGCTGTAAAAATACCTCGTTGTCCGCCCCCTTGAAGCACAAGGGCTATGCGCTGCGGCCGCGCGTGAGTCCCGCTCTGTGCGCCAGCGGTCAGCGCGTTGTCGGTCAACACCGTGGGCTGCACGGCTTGATTGGTTTCTACCACGTTCGCCCCTTACCATCACATTTAGCGTTATGCTTATGTTTTATTGACTATTTTTAATTAGCTAAGTCTCACAGTTTAACGCGTCGTGTGACACTGTGCTAGCACTACCGTGCCGTGGCATCGTCATCAAACCGGAAGCCACCGAACCAAGTGTTGTCTATGCCATTACCGCCACGGCGGCAAACGTAAAAATAAGGCCGAGTGCGCAGGCAGTCGTGACCAGTGCATAAGTGAGTGTCGTATTCATGATGTCCTCCTAGGTGATAACGCTGCTATAACAAGTATAAACCACATTTAGTGTGCGTCTTTGTTGTCTAAAATTCTGCTAATGAGATCATGTTTTCTGGCGCTGTGGCACGCGTTCAACACGTCTTGGCGTTGTTTTTTTCATCAATTGACGAGCGAACAAAAATAACCATTAATCACCACTTATTGATAATTATAATAGTTTTTATCACTACATAAGGTTAACAAAACATGATTTATATCTACCTCACTCTACCAATAGCAGGTTAACCCCCATTTTTTTGCTAACTTGTTGGTTTTATGGCTATTGATTTAGCCTCACGCTGTGCTTAATGTGCAATGACTGCCCGCTTTAGATAAAAAATTCAACATTCGGGCAACAGGAAGTTAAAAATCAATATTGCGGGAATGTGCTATTTCTTTCATATCGGCCAAAAAACGCAGCCTCACAACACTGCATATTTGGATGGGCGTAAAGAAAGGCGATTCGCAAAGGAGTAAGTAGATATGAAAAGAGAACAATGGGGCTCACGCGCTGGGTTTATCCTGGCTGCCGTGGGGTCAGCAGTCGGCCTAGGGAATATTTGGCGCTTCCCTTACATGGCCTATGAGAACGGTGGCGGTGCCTTTTTTATTCCATACCTTTTCGCCATGCTCACCGCGGGTATTCCATTTATGATTATGGAATTTGGGCTAGGGAAAAAACTGCGCGGCTCATCGCCCGTGGTGTTTTCTAAGCTCAATACCAAATTTGAATGGCTGGGGTGGTTTCAAGTTTTAATCGCGGCAACCATCGGGATTTACTACGTCGCCGTTATTGGCTGGGCCATTTCATACTTTGGCTTTTCGTTTGGCCAAGATTGGGGCACAGACACCAACGCCTTCTTCTTCTCCGATTACCTAAAATTGGGGGAAAACTCTCCCACCAGCTTGGGTGATTGGCAGTGGCACATCGCGATTCCAATGATCATTGCTTGGGCCATCACCTATGCAGCCGTTTTCCGTGGCGTAAAAGGCGGCATCGAAAAAGCCAGCAAAATCATGATGCCTTTGCTGTTTATCATGGTGTTGTTACTCATTGGCCGTGTGGTGATGTTGCCAGGGGCACTGGATGGTTTGAACTATCTGTTCTCGCCTGACTTTAGCAAATTGGCCGATGCCAGTGTGTGGTCCGCCGCTTATGGGCAGATCTTCTTCACGCTGTCGGTGGGCTTCGCCATCATGCTTGCTTATTCTAGCTACTTGCCAGAAAAGTCCGACGTCAACAACAATGCTTTGATGACGGTATTGATCAACTGTGGCTTCTCAATTGTTGCCGGCGTGCTGATCTTCTCGATTCTTGGCTATATGGCGGCGGAACAAAGCAAAGGGATCACCGATGTCGTCAGCGGGGGCGTTGGCCTAGCGTTTGTCACGCTACCTGCTGCGATTAATTTGCTCCCTATCCCTTATATTCTTGGTCCATTGTTCTTCCTCGCATTGGTTGTTGCTGGCTTGAGTTCGCACATTTCCATCATTGAAGCCGTGACGTCGTCAATTATGGATAAGCTCAATGTGACTCGTCAAAAAGCGGCGACAGCCGTATGTGGTGTGGGCTTTGTCGTATCAATGGCGTTCGCTACCAACGGCGGTCTATTGCTGCTTGACTTGGTTGATTACTTTGTTAACAACGTTGCACTGCTCACAAGCTGTTTGCTTGAACTGCTGCTGGTCGGCTGGCTAGTTAAACTGTCAGACATCCGTCAGTATGTTAACCGTGTCTCTGAATTCAGCGTGGGTCAGTGGATGGAAATTTGTATCCGCTTTATCAGCCCCATTATGCTGGCGGTGATCTTGGTGAAAAACCTGATTGACACCTTCAACGAAGGCTACGGCGGTTACGCACAATTCGAATTACTGACCCTGGGTTGGGGCTTGGTCGCTGCCATGCTGGTGGTTGGTATTATCGTTAATAGCACCACGACCCCTGCTCGCGATATGGAGACAGACGCATGACAACAGGCGCAATCATCATGATGCTTATCGGCTTTGCCGTCACTTGGGGTGGCGCGGCCTTGTGTATTCGCAAAGCGATGCACAGCAATAGCGAATAGCTCGTCACGGTTCATAACACACTGTGATGTCAACCAAAGCCCTCTTAATGGAGGGCTTTGTCTTTTTCACGATCTCGCGTCGTCAAGCGATGAACTATCTGCCTTTTTATACCTTTCCCCCTCCTGGGTGTCTGCTCTGACATCATCACCAAAACGGTTATCAACAAGTCGCTGATTAATTACACAAAGTGCGGCTTTGTTTGTAGCATCTCAACGATAAAGCACCGATAATGGAGGAACTGACTTTAGCAACGAGGACAATGGCGATATGGCTTCAGCCAAACGCATCTTAGTGGTCGACGACGATGTCGAAATCCGTGAGCTTCTCCAAGCTTATCTCACCAAAGCCGGTTACGAAGTGATGACCGCGCAAAACGGTCATGAGATGCAAACTAAGCTGGCTGTCCAATACCCGGATTTAATTTTACTCGACGTGATGCTCCCAGGGGATGATGGCTTTACGCTATGCAAAAGTATTCGTAAAGATTCGAGTGTGCCTATCATCATGCTCACCGCTGTATCAGACGAAACGGATCAAATTGTTGGGCTAGAGCTAGGCGCCGATGATTATATCGCCAAGCCCTTTAGTCCACGCCAATTGATCGCCCGTATTCGTGCATTATTACGTCGCACCCAGCAATTGCAGGAGACCACGCTGTCCCGACCTAAAGCGATTCGGTTTGGCCAGTGGCGCCTAGAGCCTGCCACCCAGCAATTGCACCAGGTTGTCACCGGCATGGAGATAGAGTTGTCGGCGTCTGATTATGCCCTGCTGATGCTGTTTATCGATCACCCACACCAGTTGCTCGATCGTAATGCGATTAGCCAAGCGACGCGCGGCCGCGATGCACAGGCACAAGAACGTGGCATCGATGTACAAGTTAGCCGCTTACGCCAGCGCTTACGTGACACAGGCAAAGCGAACTTGATTAAAACTGTGCGTGGTGCGGGTTATATGTTTGTCGCTGAGATCCAATATGAATCATGAATGGCTAGAAAAGCTGATCCCTCGCTCTTTGCTATCACGCACCTTGCTGCTGACCTTGTTATCCGTGGTATTGGCGCAGGGCATTGCCACCTCAATTTGGTATACCCAATCAAAACGAACCCAGCTTGCGGGGCTAGAGGCGGCGTCGGCGAGTTTAGCTAACATGTTTGCCTCAACCACCACCTTCTTTCAATCGTTGCCCGTTGCTTATCGGCATGTGGCGCTTAATCAATTACGTAACATGGGCGGGACACGGTTTTTTGTCTCCTTTAACAAAGAAAAAATCCAAATCACGCCTATTGAAGAGACACAGGCGAAAAAGGTCGCCACCCGTACCGTATCAGGCATTCTCCACGAGCAGCTCCCGTCATTGAATACCATTGATGTTGACTTTTCGCGCCCTGAAACCTTACGCGTGCTCAACAACGACATTTTATTGCAAGACTTGCCCAAATCTTGGGCACATCACACGTTAAGTTTAGAGCCATTAAATCCCCCCATTTTGGTGGTACAAATGGAGCTGAAAAAAGATGAGTGGATCTATATCGCTGCATTGTTACCCGCGCCCTATGTCACGCTCGATGATACCTTGATTACCGCCGATCAAGTGGTCTTTATCGTGGTGATCACTGCGCTATTACTGTTCTTTACTTACACCTTGATTCGTCAGCAAGCACGCCCCTTAAAACGTCTGGCCAAAGCAGCGAACTTGTTTAGCACCGACATTGAGCAACCTCCCCTGAAGGAGGAAGGCGCGGCAGAAATCGCCATTGTGACACGGGCGTTTAACCGTATGCAGCGTCGCCTACAACGTCACCTACGTGAGCGCGAAACCTTATTCCGCTCCATGTCGCATGATTTAAAAACGCCTATCACCCGCTTACGTTTACGGGCCGAATTAATTGATGACGACGTGCAAACAGCGAAGCTCAATAAAGATTTAGATGATCTTGAAATTATGGTTAAAGGTGCCGTACAAACGGTCAGAGACACCGATATCCATGAGAACATGGCGGCTATTGATGTCATTGATTTCTTAGCGATGATTGTCGAACCACACAACCAAAACCGTATTCGAGTCAGTATTGAAAGCGACGCAGTACCTCCGTTTACGTGTAAGCCACTCGCCTTCAAACGCTGCTTATCCAATTTAATTGATAATGGTGTGAAATACGGCGATAAGGTGACGATTTATGTGATGGACGCAAAACACACGTTAGATATTACCCTGATTGACGAGGGGCCAGGCATTCCTGAGCAAGAGCTCGACTCGGTGTTTGACCCTTATGTACGCTTACATGATGATAACGACGGTTCGGGGCTCGGTTTAGGGATTGCGCGCGATATCATCCACGCGCATGGCGGGGATATGGTGCTCAGTAACCGCAGTGAAGGCGGCCTGCAAGTTGATATCAGTTTTCCTCGGGTAGAAGAATAATGGCACGTTTAACACGCTTAAATAGATACCTCTCTCAATGGATCATCGGTGGCATGCTTGCCACCTATAGCCTTGCAGTGTCCGCGAGTGATGTTGAAGTTTTACACTGGTGGACATCAGCAGGTGAAGCCAAAGCCGCCTCTGTCTTGCGAGAAGGCGTTGAGCAACAAGGCCATCAATGGCAAGACTTCGCGGTCGGTGGCCGCGCAGGGATAAGCGCGATGAACACTTTGAGGATCCGTGCCATCAGTGGTAACCCGCCCCTTGCGGCACAAATCAAAGGGCCGGAGATCACCGAATGGGCCCGTTTAGGCTTTTTACGCAACCTCAATGAGATTGCTGAAGCGGAAAGTTGGGAAGATAAAATCCCTGCCCCACTACGTGATGTCATGCAGTACCAAGGTAACTATGTGGCGGCGCCCATCAATATTCACCGCGTAAATTGGCTGTGGGTCAACTTACGCGCCTTTGAAGCAGCCAATGCCGACATCCCTACCGACTTTGATAGCTTTTTTGCTGCCGCCGATAAACTGCAGCAAGCAGGCTATATCCCACTCGCGTTGGGAGGGGAGCCATGGCAAGTCGCGACGCTTTTCGACAGTCTGGCGCTATCAGTACTGGGGCCACAAGATTACCAACGTGCCTTTTTAGACTTTGATCGCCAAGCACTCCTTAGTGACGATGTGGTCAAAGCCTTTACCCTGCTGGCGAAGATGCGCCAATATGTGGATGACTCGGGTCAAGGACGCAACTGGAGCGATACCACTCGTCTACTCATTGATAACCAGGCGGGGATGCAAGTGATGGGTGATTGGGCCAAAGGGGAGTTTTTTGCCGCCAACCAGCAAGAAGGCAAAGCCTTTACCTGTGTCGCCTTCCCTGGGACGAAAAAAGCCTTTAGTTACAATGTCGACAGCTTTGTATTTTTCAAGCCCAATAGCCAAAGTGAGCGACAAAGCCAAACAGACATGGCCTCGTACCTCCTCACACCACAGTTCCAGCGTGACTTTAACCGTTACAAAGGCTCGTTACCTATCCGATTTGATGTGCCCCTCCCCAAGGGAGACCGGTGCGCACAACAATCACGTGATGCGTTTACTTACGCGCAAGAGAATGGCACCTTAAGCCCCAGCATGTCACACGGCCTTTCCACCACACGTTATGTACAAAGCGCGGTGTTCGACGTGATTAATGAGTTCTTCTACAACCCTGAGCAAACGCCGCGTGAAGCCACCGAGGCACTGTATCGCGCTATATTATCCGCGCAAGCTTGACGGTCGTCATGCAGGCTTTTTCATCACACAGACTTAGCCAGCCCTTCTCAATTGGCAGTTGGCGCTTGCGTGGGGCCGAGATCGTGCGAGTCACAAGGAATAAAAGCAATATCTGCCGGCAGCGTCGAGTAGTTGCTCAATACATCGTTGGTGAACACATAATCAAACTGACTTAACGTTGTCACTTTCACCGGCGCACTGCGCTGCCACTTTGACCCATCTGCCACCAACCATCTTGCACTCGCTGCACTAAGCATGGTGTCACTGACATCAGCTTCATCGGGGGAAAACTCACACACCCATCCCTCTTCATTGACTGCCGCACAGCCGATAATGGCGATATCCGGTTGGAAACGCGACAGGAACTGAAGCACCGAGTGTCCAACCATATCTTGGTCATTGGCGCGCAGCTTCCCTCCTGCCAGCCAAATATCGAGGTCGGGATTAGCCCCCAGAATATGCGCGATCTGAACGTTATTGGTGATTACGCGAAGGTCGCGCCTTGTTAATAGCTGCTCAGCAATCGCAGAAACCGTGGTCCCTATCCCGAGCATCACGGTCGCCCCCTCAGGAATGTGCTCGGCCACCGCGCGTGCAATCGCCGTTTTAACGCCACTGTGCCTTTGCAAACGACGTTGGTAATCGCTATTGACATGCGCAGAGGGCATATTAATGCCGCCATGGTGACGCCGAGCTAAGCCAAGCGCACAGAGCTGATTAATATCACGACGAATAGTCTGCGTCGTGACCGAAAACTGCGTGGCCAAATCATCCGTTTCTAGGTGCTCTGTTTTTGCTAATTGCGCTAATATTTCGCGCTGGCGCCAATTTAACTCTGCCTCTTGTGACACATAAGCTCCTTGTTGTATGACATTATCGACCGCTCACCTAACGATTCGGTTGACTCCGTGTCAGTAAGGGTGTGCTAAGTATTTACTTGGGTCGTCGGTGATCATCATGTCTACGCCCCAACCCCACAAGGCTTCGACCTCAACAGGCTTATTAGGGGTATAACACTTAAGCGCTAAACCTGAATCTTTAACGGCTTTGGCTTTCTCTTGGGTGAGGTGGCGATAGTTGCAGTGAATGCTAAACGTGGCTAAGTCCCGGAAATCACGCCAATTATCAGGGATCGTTTCCCATAAAATCGCCCGCGCTAACTCAGGCATTTCATCACGAACAATCGCGAGTGCCTCAAGAGAAAAAGATGAGACTAATACCTTCTCGGTGCTGATAGGGCTTGCCGACAAGCAAGCAAATATCGCGCGGCACAAGGCAGGTATATCGCTATCCGGGTAAGTTTTGATCTCAAGGTTGATATGAAGCGCATCGCGGTGCGCTTGGGCTAAAACGGCCATGAGCGTGGGTACCCTTTCATACCCAAACTTTGGCGAAAAGTACCCACCTGCATCGAGCTGCTGTAAATCGGCCAAGGCGGTGTCTTTTAACGCCCCTGCACCATTGGTGCACCGTTGTAAGCTATGGTCATGAAACACCACGGGAACACCGTCTTGGGTCAGTTGCACATCGACCTCGACCCAACTTAACCCCATCTCTCGCACCTTTGCAATAGACGTTAACGTGTTCTCAGGAGCATGAGCAGCGACACCTCGATGCCCACATAATTGCTGTGGCGCGATTTTCATTTGAACAGTCTCATCTCAATCAGTTATTTGGGTATTGTAGGACAGCGCGAGCCGCATTGTCTCGTGTAAATATGACAGAGTGTTTACGAGTAAATCTTTGCGCTTGCAGGATTTTCATCATCAAAACACGCTCTAATTAACAATTTTTCACATATCATGCGACCGTGGTCAAAAGTCATACAATTGTCATCTCCCTTTTCGTTTGGGTTCATATTATGTTCATTTTTGTTCATTAAGTTGCCGAATGAACATTACCCCATCCTCAAAAGGAGTGACGCATGAAAACCCAACGCTTAACCGCGCTTTCTTCGGCCCTGTTGCTGGCCTCTTTTTCTGCCAACGCGACAACCGAAATTGAATGGTGGCACGCAATGGGCGGAAACCTTGGCGAAAAAGTGAATGAAATTGCTGAGAAGTTTAATGCCAGTCAGGATGACTATTCCGTCAAACCCGTCTACAAGGGTAACTACACCGAAACCATGACAGGCGCTGTGTCGGCATTCCGCGCCAACAAGCAACCTCATATCGTCCAGGTGTTTGAAGTAGGCACCGCGACAATGATGTCAGCAAAAGGGGCGGTATACCCGGTTTATGAGCTAATGGAAAACGCGAACGTCCCGTTTGACCAATCTGACTACCTCTCTTCTGTGACGGGTTATTATTCAGACGAAGACGGGAATATGCTGTCGATGCCATTTAATAGCTCAACGCCCGTGCTGTATTACAACAAAGATCTGTTTGCTAAAGCTGGCGTTAACCCTCCCAAAACCTGGGAAGAAGTTGAGCAAGTGTCTGAGAAACTGCTTGCCAATGGCGCTCAGTGCGGCTTCACGACTGGCTGGCAGTCTTGGGTACAAATTGAAAACCTCGGTGCTCGCCACAATGCGCCCATTGCCACCAATGACAATGGCTTTGGCAGTGTCGATAACAAGATGCTAATTAACCAGTCTCCATTTGTGGATCACATTGCCAAAATGGCGGATTGGCAACAGGCTGGCATTTTTGAATATGGAGGCCGCCGCTCTGACAGTGCGCCGCTGTTTTACAGTGGTGAATGTGCCATGTACATGAACTCTTCAGCGTCTTACGCTGGTGTGCGCGAAAGCGTAAAAGATTTCGAGTTTGGCGTTGCCAAGCTGCCTTACTGGGATAAAGCCGTTGAGCAGCCAAGAAATACCATCATCGGCGGGGCCACGCTTTGGGTTCTACAAGGCCACGAGTCAGAAGAGTACAAGGGCGTCGCCCAGTTCTTCTCCTTCTTGTCTCAACCTGAAATCCAAGCGGACTGGCACCAGTTCACCGGTTACTTGCCCATTACCCACGAAGCCTATGAGCTAAGCAAGAAGCAAGGCTTTTATGCTCAAAACCCAGGCACAGACGTCGCGATTAAACAAATGACCGAGGTCGAGCCAACGCCTGCCTCTAAAGGGATCCGCTTAGGTAATTTCGTTCAAATCCGTGATGTGATTAACGAAGAGCTTGAGACCGTATGGTCCGGCGATCAATCGGCTCAAGAAGCGCTGGATGAAGCAGTTGAGCGCGCCAATGGCTTGCTTTCAAAGTTTGCTAAAGCCAATCAATAAGCGGTTTAGTTCCATTCAGTAAAAACCTTGTTGTATGACGGAGCGGTATAGACTGCCGCTCCACTTTTTGAGAAAGCCTATGTCCAATAAACCCACATTTAATCATTGTGCGTTTCCCATTTTATTGCTCGCGCCTCAATTGCTGATCACCTTTATCTTTTTTATCTGGCCAGCGGCGCAGGCTGTATGGCAATCCACCTTGTTGGAAGACCCTTTCGGTCTTAGTACTGAGTTTGTCGGTGGCGAAAACTTCACCGAGTTATTGGGAGACACCAGCTATTATCGCTCTTTTTTGACCACCTTATTCTTTAGTTTTTCTGTTGCAGGCATCGCGCTTCTATCGGCGCTTGTGCTCGCGGTGATGGCTGACCGTGTCATTAAAGGGGCGACAGGCTATAAAACACTCTTGGTGTGGCCCTACGCGGTCGCTCCCGCTGTGGCAGGGGTGTTGTGGTTATTCATGTTCAATCCCACTGTCGGTGTATTAGCCCACGCGCTAAAAGCCATTGGTTTAGACTGGAATCCGTTTATCCATTCTGGAGATGCCATGACCATGGTGATCATTGCCGCTACATGGAAGCAGATTAGCTACAATTTTCTGTTCTTCCTCGCCGGGCTGCAATCTATCCCACGTTCATTGGTTGAAGCGGCAGCTATTGACGGCGCAGGCCCAGTAAAACGCTTTTTGACCATCATTTTTCCACTGCTCTCTCCGACCTCTTTTTTCCTGCTGGTTGTGAACTTGGTCTACGCCTTTTTCGAAACCTTTGGGGTGATTCATGCCATGACGCAAGGTGGGCCCGGTCAATCCACCACAACGCTGGTTTATAAAGTGTATGCAGACGGTTTTGTCGGCCTCAATATGGGATCGTCCGCCGCGCAATCCGTCGTGTTGATGATCCTCGTGGGCGCATTAACCGTGATTCAGTTTAAATATGTTGAAAAGAAGGTGGCTTACTAATGGTTGAACGTCGCCCTTGGCTTACTGTGTTCTCGCATTTGGTGTTGATTTTAGGCGTCGCCTCGGTGGCGCTCCCTGTGTGGCTTGCGTTGACCGCCGCCACCCATGACAGCAGCGCCTTTGTAAGTGGTGTCACGCCGTTATGGTTTGGTGACAAAGGATTATCTGTGTTCGAGGAGGTATTAACCGAAGGCACATCACGCGAGTTAAACATTTCCGTGGCCGGCATGCTGTGGAATTCATTTTTAATGGCAATGGGCATCGCCATTGGCAAGCTCGCGATTTCCATTCTTTCAGCCTATGCCGTGGTGTATTTTCGCTTTCCCGGTCGAATGTTGGCATTTTGGGTGATTTTCATGACCCTAATGCTACCGGTGGAGGTGCGCATCATGCCAACATTCCAGGTCATTGCCGACCTGAACATGCTCAACTCGATGTCGGGATTGACCATTCCACTCATCGCCAGCGCTACGGCGACCTTTCTATTCCGTCAGTTTTTTATGACGGTCCCAGGTGAAATGCTTGAAGCCGCGCGAATTGATGGCGCGGGCCCGTTCAAGTTTTTCAAAGACATTCTGCTGCCTCTTTCGCGCACCAATATCGCCGCACTGTTTGTGATCACCTTTATATATGGTTGGAACCAGTACCTTTGGCCGATTTTGATCACCACCGATGATGAGTACTACACCATTGTGATGAGTATTCAGCGCATGCTCTCTGTTGGTGATGGTGAGGTGCAATGGAACCGCGTAATGGCAACAACTCTAATGGCGATGCTACCCCCGGTGATCGTGGTGCTCGGCATGCAAAAACTCTTTGTAAAAGGCTTAGTGGAAACGGAGAAGTAAATGGCAACGGTAACCCTAGAACAGATGGCAAAGACCTACCCTAATGGGTTCAAAGCCATTCACGGCGTCGACTTATCAGTGAAAGATGGCGAAATGATTGTATTGGTGGGCCCCAGTGGTTGTGGCAAATCAACCTTACTGCGCATGATTGCCGGCCTAGAGGCGATTTCCAGCGGACAATTAGTCATTGACGATAAAAAAGTGAATGATCTTGAGCCTGGCGAGCGCGATATTGCCATGGTATTTCAAAACTATGCGCTTTACCCACACATGAGTGTATTCGACAACATGGCCTATGGCCTTAAAAATCGCGGGACACCAAAAGCGACCATTCAACAGCTTGTCACCGAGGTCGCGACCATGCTCGAGCTAGAGCACCTACTCGACAGACGGCCCAATCAATTGTCCGGCGGACAACGACAACGGGTGGCAATGGGCCGTGCGATTGTGCGTCGTCCCAAGGTTTTTCTCTTTGATGAGCCGTTATCCAACCTTGATGCCAAACTGCGTGTACAAATGCGCCTGGAAATCAAAGGTTTGCAGAGAAAGCTGAATACCACTGCTGTGTATGTCACCCACGACCAAGTTGAAGCAATGACTCTCGCGGATCGCCTCGTGGTATTAAATGGTGGTAACGTTGAACAAATTGGTACGCCTTTAGACGTCTACGATGCCCCGGCTAGCTTGTTTGTGGCCACTTTTATCGGCTCACCAGCGATGAATATCGTTGAAGGTCGTATCGACAATGACGTCCTCTCGATAGGTCAACACGTATTGGCTGAGTGTCAGGGCATTGACACACAATCCGTGTCCGTCGGATTACGTCCCGAGCACTTAAAAGTGGTACCGGCCGATCAGGCCTGTTTCACACTGTCAGTTACCTTAACCGAGTCTTTGGGAGCTGATTTGCTGGTCTATGGGCATATAAGCGATACTGACAGCTTCATCACACTGCGTTTAGAGGGGCACAGTAAGGTCGTAGAAGGAGATAACCTACCCTTGGCGATTGCCCCTGAGAACCTCCACGTGTTTGACCATGAGCAGGGAAAACGGCTGGCGCTCACTCTGCGTCAAATGAATCATCGCCATGTGGCAGCTATTTAATTAGTGAGGATCGCAATACCTATGCCGAATCAGTGTTTGCCCATATCGTCAATGCATGACCACGCCATACGCTGGCGTAACGTGCAATGGCTGTTTACCGACGTCGATGACACCTTGACATGGAAAGGTGAGCTCCCTTGGCAAACACTGAAGGCAATGGCCGATCTCCGTGAAGCCGGCATTCACGTTGTCCCTGTTACTGGCGCGTGCGCTGGCTGGGGCGATCATATGATTAACGCCTGGCCTGTCGATACGGTGATAAGCGAAAACGGTGGCGTGATCCTATGGCAAGAAAACGGTCAGCGCTTCACGAAAATCAATCATGCCGCCCATCAACAGCAAGCTGCGCTACTTGACTGGGTAAACCGCTTACTTCAGCGCTATCCAGCTCGCGCACTTGCTGCCGATCAGTCCTATCGTCTCTGTGAAGTGGCGATTGATATTGGCCAGCATACGCCACGCGCATCCGCAGACGAGATCAATGCATTACTCGACGAGCTTCATGGGCAGGGAGTCAATGCAACGGCCAGTTCGATTCACATTAACGCCTGGTTAGGTAACCACAGTAAACGACACGCGGCGCAAGAATGGTTAGATCGTTACAGTGTCACAGGAAAGCAAACTCAGCAACGCGCAGCGTTTATTGGCGATTCACCGAACGACAGCGAAATGTTTGCCCACTTTCCTCTGAGCGTCGGCGTCGCGAATATCTCCTCTCACCTTCCGACATTGGCCACCGTACCAACTTGGATCACAGATGCACCGGGAGGGTTTGGTTTTGCCGAATTTGCCCACCACTGGCTGTCGGTACTGTCGAACCCACAAGCTATGTCAACGCGCTAACTGAGTGTGACGTCACAGCTTTTCTGCTACAGGGCTTTTTATATCAATGTGTTATTTAACTTTGTCGCTGGCTCGTTCTACAATATCCGCGTTTTATCATTCACAAAGATGCCCAAACCTCAACGTTTGCGCCCCGCACATGGTTGGTGCGTATAATCATAAAGCGCAAACACGATAACGATTAGGATAATGTTATGAAACGCTATGCCCTTGCACTGGTCGCGGCACTATTGCCGATAATGTCAAACGCTGCGCCTGTCAAAAATGCAGATTGCTATTCGGCCAAGTATCATGATTATGTAGATGCATCGATCAATTGGTACCAAGCGTTGGTCGATATGACGGTGAAAAAAGACGCATCGCTCGATGAGGTTGCACAGTGGTTTTTGCAAGGCCGTAAAAATCACTTTAACCTCAATGCAAAAGCGTTTGATTACTATTTAGAAAATGACAGCGCCAAGCTCAATTTGGAAGCGCCAGTGGAATCTTGGTTAAAACTAGGCCAAGAAGACGTAAAAACACTCGCACAAAGCTCGTTGCCCCCCTCTGCGCTGGCCGAAAAAGTGTTTAACTTCCGCCAAGGCGAAGCCATGGACGGGAACTACGCCCTTCGCAGTGCACTTGCCGATCTGCTAAGTCATCCAAAAGAGATTGATAAGGCACTCAACCAGTACAATGACCAAATGAACAGCATTAACCAACGTCAGTGTCAGTAAACAGGCCGCTGTTTGAGAGCCGGCAACCGCTGGCTCTTTTATCGACTCTCTTTCGCGTGTGCTGTTTCAGCTGTCATCTATCAGTAAAAAAAGCCTGATGCTCTCGCTTTTTTTTGCTATGTTGAGGCCTAATTTCAGTCAGTGATCGTGACCCTACTCTCAATGCGCATGAGAGAGTCACTATTTGGACAGCCAAGCAGATATAAGAAGAACGTCATGGCAACACAAAATAAAGCCGCGGACGCCACACCGGAAACCTTGCACCGGATTTTCACTGTCCCCGAAGCCCCAGATTCAACGCTCAGTCAAATTGAGCAAGCGATCTCTCAGAATCTAAACCGGTTTTTACAAAACCATATTACGGCCACCGAACGGTCGCTCGCTGATATTGAGCGCGATTTTAGCGATCCGGCCATCCCTGAAGACCCGACTTTTGTCTCTGATCACACGCAGTTTCTGCTCGATAAGCTCGTCGCTCAATCGGTACATACCGCTTCACCGCGATTTATCGGCCACATGACCTCTGCACTGCCTTATTTTTTGATGCCGCTCTCTAAAATCATGATTGGCCTCAACCAAAATACGGTCAAAATTGAAACATCTAAGGCATTTACACCGCTTGAGCGGCAAGTGCTTGGCATGTTGCACAACCTGATTTATCAGCAAGACGACGCCTTCTATCAAAGTTGGATGCACAGCGCGAACCACTCATTAGGGGCCTTCTGCTCAGGTGGGACGGTGGCGAATATCACCGCGTTGTGGGTCGCGCGAAATAACGTGCTCAAACCTGACGGAGAGTTTCCTGGCATCAACAAGGCTGGCTTGTTTGGCGCGATGCGTCACTATGGCTATCGCGACCTCGCGATCTTGGTGTCAGAACGAGGCCACTATTCATTGGGTAAGGCGGCGGATGTACTCGGCATTGGCCGCGACCAACTGATCTCGGTTCCTGCAGATAGCCAAAATCGTATTTGCATTGATGCACTCGAAGAGACCATTGCCACACTTAACCGGGACAATATTAAACCGATAGCTATCGTGGGGGTGGCGGGCACCACAGAGACAGGCAGCATTGATCCTCTCAATGCACTGGCTGATATTGCGGAACGTGAGGGCATTCACTTCCACGTTGATGCCGCGTGGGGCGGCGCGACCTTGATGTCAAATAATCAGCGCCACAAACTGGCTGGGATTGAACGTGCCGATTCTGTCACGATTGATGCGCACAAACAGCTTTATGTCCCTATGGGGGCTGGTATGGTGTTATTTAAAGATCCGTCGCTCGTGGCGTCGATCGAACATCATGCGGAGTACATCCTGCGTAAAGGAGCAAAAGATCTGGGGAGTCACACACTCGAAGGCTCTCGCAGTGGTATGGCAATGTTGGTGTTTGCTTGTATGAACATCATTTCTCGCCGCGGTTATGAGTTATTGATCGATCAAAGTATTGATAAAGCGGCGACGTTTGCCGACATGATAACCACAGATCCAGATTTTGAGCTGATATCGGAACCCGAGTTGTGCCTACTCACCTATCGCTTTGTGCCCGCAAAAGTACAAACCGCGCTGGCTGTGGCAAGTGAGGAGCAAATTGAGTTGATGCATGATTTGCTTAACGACCTAACCAAGTTCATTCAAAAGCGACAGCGCGAATCGGGCAAAACCTTTGTCTCCCGTACACGTCTCACGCCTGAGCAATGGCAACGTCGCACCACCACGGTTTTCCGTGTCGTGCTGGCCAATCCCCTCACCACCGCTGATATTTTGCAAGAAGTGTTGGCGGAGCAGGGTGAAATCGCCAAAGAAAGTGAGTTTGCCTACCCACGCCTGATGACACTGGCTGACAGTATTCTCAAAGCCTAAGTCGGTGCGGTTCGAGCAATAAAAAGGCAGCCCCGTTACGGTGGCTGCCCTATTGCGCTAAAAAATGATGACCTGCGCAGTAAACGGGCTACTTCAGCGGCCCTGCTTTTGGTGACGTCGTTGATTGCAAGCAATGTGTTTGGCTCAATACTGCCTCGCGTTGATGTTCGATATCAATTTGGGCTTGACGCCACTGCATCTGTACCTGAGATGCCGTCATCGTTCGCCCCGGTTCTGAAAACAAAAACCGCTGCAGCGTGTGATCAAACTCTGCACTGTTCTCTTGTTCGCTGTAGACAATGCCCATTAGCTCAAACGCACGTGTTTTCTCACGCGCCGTACCAATCACGGTGTAGCGCTGAGCCGTATCAAGTGTTTTGTCATAGCGGCAATGGACAAGATCTTGTTGCGCGCCACGCAGTGCTTCATTGAGACCAATGGTGCTGTAATTGCGCCATAAGTCCGACATTTTTGGCAGTGAGCATCCGACCAATAACATCGACAAGCACACTGCGGCCATTATCTTAATCATCACTTCTTCCTACACTGTGCACCGAATACAACGCGTCTCTCTATGGCTGGTCACTTATCAAGACGCATCGCACCGTCACCACGCCCGGCTGTCACATTGGCGCATGGCTACCATTGGTAACGGCACTACCGCTGATAACTTGAGGTCAGTCACGCTTGCCAATCACCACTTCGCCTGATTGCTCAAACATAGCGACTTCCTTACGACGACGCCCAAGCAAAATAGGCTTATCATCGTAGAATAGAAAGTTTTTCCAATACCTTTTAAACACGCCCCATTGGGTTTCGACAATATTATGTTTGTCGTAGCAAAAATAGACCGTAATATTGTCTTCCCAAGGAAAGTTAGCGAGAAACTCTACGGGAAGATCATCATCGTCGTCCCAGGCTTGTTGCCAAACCAGTCGCTGGGTCCAAACGCTTTGATGCGTCGGCCAGTCTTGCTTGCCAAAATGATCCGGTGTTGGGCTGTCTTTACTGATAAATTCTTGCCATAACTGCGCCGCGCGTGCCTCAGCCATGGGTTTAATATCAGCGAGATCCTGTTCGGGAATAGGCAAAGACTGGTGGGTGAAGATCCACTTTCTTTTATATTCAGACAACGGGAGATAATTCATGCTAATCAGGTTATACGCTCTATGATGCCGACAACTTTATCATAATCATCACTGGGTTGTTACTAAGTAAACCCGGACTGAAGCGACACAAGAGTGGCGATGCTTCACACATCGCCGTTCAAGGAAAGCAAACTCGGTTAGTCGTTAACCGCTATCTCATCGGTCGATTGAACATCTTGGCTGTCGCCAAGTTTTCGATGACCTTGGTCAAGGTGTACCATATCGACAAAATCGTCACTGCCAACCTGAAAGGCCTGACCAAACCCTTTGACATACAGACCATTTTCCGGCTTTAGACGGAATAAATGGAAGTCAGCTAACCCGCTTAAGCTGTCGATAATATCGCCAAAGCGATGGGTCAGCGCCGAAATCCCCGTTTGCCACTCAGTGGTATCACGCATCACTAATTCAGCATTGGCATCAAAACTAAGGCGCTGGCGCGCATAAATCTGTTTTGCCCCGCTTTCGTCTTCGATCATCATCAGCGAAACCTGGGGGTTTTGTTGTAGGTTCCGAGCATGACGAGCAATTTCACTGATTAAAATATAAAAACCGTCTTCCAACTGTGCAAATGGCGCATAACTCACGTTGGGTTTTCCCTGGGCATCGACGGTTGCTAGCTGCAAAGTCCGACAGTTAGCACGAAAGGCTTCGATTTCTGGGCCAAGGCGGTTTTGTAGGCGTTGTTGTTTTGTCGCTTGATCCATGATTATTGCTCCGGGTCTGTTGGTGTTGAGGTCGCTAACTGCGTTTTTAGTTGATTAAAGGCTTCAACCTGATGTTCAAGAAGCTGACGTTTGTCGTCTCTTCCCACGTAAATCTTAAAGATTGAATCCCCCTGTTCGGTGAAAAAGCCGATATAGTGGGTTGTTTTACCGCGAAAAGGCTTGCTGACGAAGGCAATGCCGGTCATGCGCTCTAATTTTAGGTGGCCATGCATTTCACCCGGCTTTCCCATTAAGTTGTAGTAGCCATAAGCGATCTTTCCTTTGGGAAACGGGGCTTTTACTTCAAAAATTGAGCCACCGGAATGCACAATCGCTGTGACTGGGCCACCCCATTCGGCCACCTGGGTGAAAACGGTTTCCGCATGCTGCCCGTCCACCCACGTTTGATACTCAGCCGGCATGGCACGTACTGCCTCGCCTTCACTCACGCCTAGGGTTTTCGCTATATCAGCAGGCAATATAGAGGCATTATCTGCCAATAGTGCGTTTACCTGCTCGTTCAAAGTGGTTGTCATTGATCACTCCAGCCTATTCTTATTGTGGTGTGTCGTCTCTGAGTGGGCAGGCGTTCACCTGCCCTTTATCTTTGGGTTAAAACTGGTACCGAACATTAAACTTAATATCACGCCCGGGTGACGCGGTTTGCGCCCACGCTTGGGTGTATTGTTCATCGGTTAAATTATCGATCGCGAGATCAAACTTCACCCCATCCCAGGCGCCATTCGGGCTATAACTTGCATACAGATCCCACAGGGTATAGCCGTCGTAGGTGTTGGCATTATTCGTGTCGTCTTGATCGGCATAATGAGAGACGCGACCACCAACACTCACTGGTAACGTCGCCAGCGCGTAGTCGGTTTCCGCAACCCATTTATGAGCGGGAATATTATCTAGATAGCTGCCATCATGCTTATTCTTGCCTTCGGTTTGGCTGTAGCTCAGATTATTGGTAAAACCACCAAGTTGGTGATGCAAGCTAATCTCGATGCCTTCAAGTTTAGCTTCGGGAAGGTTCGTCTTCACCGTGGTGCCATTATACGCCCCCCAAGAGCCGTCTTTAACCGATTGATTTATAAAATTATCGACGTCATTGCGAAAGACTCGGGCATCAATATAACCTTGATCAATATACTGACTCGATGAAAACGTATAAGTAATATTGAGTTCTTTGTTGGCACTTTCCTCAGGTTTCAAATCTGGGTTGGGCACAAACTGGTTCATTCCAAAATGTGTGCCACTGGCATAAATTTCTTCTAAACTCGGGGCTCGAAATGCTTCGCGATAGCTGGCAGTCAATGCTAACTGTTCAGTCGCATTCCAAGTCAATGCAGTTGAAGGCGACCACGCCGTATTATCATGGTTACCAATGGTCGATTCGGGTCGCTTATCTTTCGCATCATAAGCATCAAAACGGACACCCGCTTGCCAGTGCCATGCTTGTCCCAGCGGTACATCAACTTGGGAAAATACGCCGACGCTTTGTGCTTCGGCATCTTGGTTGTCTGGGCGAGAGGTATTGCTTTTATCTCGGACGGTTTCAAAGCGATCTTGATAAGCATCCAGACCAGTGGTTAATGTGAGTGCTTTAAACGTCGAGCGGTTCGATAAAGACAAACCCAGCGTTTGCATCTGATTATTATCAAACTCACCTTTATCAACCCGATACTCATTGACCTCGGTGTCGTTCCAATACAGGCGAGTGTCTAAATCCACCCATGACTGGCTAGGGTTATAGTTGTACGTGAGCGACAGGCTTTGGTCTTCGACTTGGCGATACACGAGGGGCGACGAGGTTGACGGCTCTTCTGTCGTCGGATTAGAGGGAACCATGGCGTCACGTTTACCTTGACGCGCGATGAATGACCACTGGTGATCCAAAGAAGGCGTAAACACCAGTTTAGCAAACCCGCCTTTTTCTCGATCCGCAGAATACGACAAGGTCTTGCCATTGCCTAATTGGCTATCGTCGCTATCGTGATAGTAGCTTTGTACTAGCCAATCAACCGTCTCCGTGCGACCAAGCACCGCACCGCTTGTACGTGAGGCGTTGTCGTTGCTGTGGAAGCCTTGTTTGACATAGCCACCCAAGGTTTCTGTGCCAGAGAGAAAGTCACTGGCTGATTTGGTGTTTTGTGCGAATACACCGCCTAATGCACCAGACCCCCACAGCGTACTGGAAGGGCCACGGACCACTTCGACTGAACTGAGCAATTCAGGATCGATGAATAGACTGGAACGATGGCCGACCGAAAAATTCTGACGGGCACCATCAACAAGCTGGATGACGCGGCCGTTGTCACTGCTAAGGCCTCGAATGCTAACAGACTGAGCGGCATCACGCCCTCCTCCGAGTACGGAGACATTGGGTAAATGACGAATCAAATCCGTGACATTACTTCCCTGGCGTTTCTCTATCTCTTCCAATGACACTGTACTCACCGCCACGCCAGCGTTCGCTTTTTGCGTGTCCATACGACTTCCGTAGACAGAGAGCGTCTCTACAGGGCTAGCCTCTTTAGACTGGCTGGCGGCACTCGCGCTCTCAGCGACGGCCTGAGGCGCAACAGTCATCGTACTTAGCACGGCCCCGACTACCAAGGCGACACGGTGGCTATGCTTTACTGTCCAAATATCCTTTCTGGTTTTCATAACGGTTCTCTATGCCTTACTGCAAATGCGACTTATCATCATTTGAAGGTGATTCTATTGATCGAGAACAGGAATGCAAACGATAATTGATCTTATTTGTATTGGGTAATATATTGTCTGCGTTCATGTCGCACGGTGTGGCGACCTAACCAGCATATAAACCACTCGACACTACTGACACTGAAAAATAAGGATAAAGCATGGCAACCGCTGCTGTTCGACTGATTGCCCTCATGATGACACTCGTTTCATTTTCAATTCACGCATCGCCACGCATAGTGAGTGCGGGGGCAAGTGTTACTGACCTACTGATTGATCTGGGGGCAGAAAAACAAATTGTGGGGATTGATGCCACGAGCCAGCTTAATAATAAAGATGTCCCCAATATCGGTTATCACCGTCAGTTATCAGTAGAGGGGGTACTCTCATTGTCACCCACGCTTTTGTTAGGCTCTGAGGAAATGGGCCCCAAACCTGTATTAACAAAGCTCGACAATGCCGGGGTTAAGGTGGTTGCGCTACCCAGTGCACCGACGGTGGCGGCACTGAAACAGCGCATAACCCAAGTTGCCAACCTCACAGACAAGCAAAGTAAAGCGGCACCCCTGCTTCGTGCGGTCGATGGAAAACTCACGCAACTGAAACGTCGCGCCCTAGCGTCGACACAGCAGGGGGTTTTCTTACTTGTTCACCAAGGTCGTCCCGCGAGTATTGCCGGCGCGAGCACGACACCCAATACGCTCATTGAGCTTATCGGCGCGACTAATCCGGCTGCCAATACGGTTACCAGCTATAAACCCCTCTCACCCGAGGCGTTGCTCGGTTTTAATCCCGATTTTATTTTGGTGATGCAACGTTCTTTGGACCAATTGGGTGGCTTGACAGGACTCGCCAATGCCGTCCCCTTGCTAGAAAACACCCAAGCTTTTCAGCAAAACAAGATCCTCGCGATCGATGGCAGTGTGTTGGTTGGCGGTTTGAGCCTGAAAAGCTTAGATGAGGCGCTTCGTGTGCAATCACAGTTAATAGAGCTTAGCCAGTGATGCCATTACAGATACAGCATCCTTATCAGCGACTCTTTCCCGCGCTGATCATTTTGTTGCTTGCCGTATCGGTGACCTCGATTGCAGTCGGTCAATGGCAGTTAGGTTGGCTCGTCAGTCTACAAAGTCTAACGCCTTGGCAAGACCAGCTTGAGCCTCATGTATTAGCCATCGTGCAGCAAGTCAGACTGCCCCGAACGCTGCTTTGCTTATTTGTGGGCGCTTTACTCGCCGTTTCCGGTGCATTAATGCAAGGACTATTTCGTAACCCTCTCGCGGATCCTGGGATTATTGGTGTCTCAGGGGGGGCGTCTCTAGGCGGTGCACTGGGGCTGTTGTTATTGTCATTTGGCAGTACAAACATGGCGTTTCACTTATCAGTGCCTCTATTTGCTTTTTTTGGTGCACTTTTCGCAACGTTATTTGTATACCGAATCGGCACCACCGCGATGGGCACGTCCGTTACCGTCATGCTATTGGCCGGTATTGCTATCAGCGCGCTATCAGGCGCGGCGCTGGGAATGATCAACTATGTGGCCGACAATCAAACCCTACGCGATATCGCATTGTGGTCTATGGGATCACTGACCGGTGCCAGTTGGGGGCAAATCGCTTTAACTGGAGTGGCGGCTGTCGCTCTCACGGTGTTTGCTTGTTGTCGTGCTCATCAGGTGAACGCTTTATTGCTCGGTGAAAACGAAGCCGCGTATTTAGGGATCGATATTCACCGCCTAAAACGTTTGCTGATCATTGCAACCGCTGCCGGGATGGGCGTATCCGTTAGTGCTGCGGGATTGATTGGGTTTATTGGCTTAGTGGTACCGCATATTGGCCGCCTGATCGTTGGGCCCGACCACCGTATGCTCATCCCTTTATCTGCAGTATTGGGGGCACTTTTACTCACGCTTGCCGATATTATTGCTCGAGTGATTGTCGCACCTGCGGAGTTGCCCGTAGGCATTATTACCGCTTTGATGGGCGCACCTTTTTTTATCTGGCTTCTTATTCAGCAACGACAAACGATGGTGCACTAATGTCTCGTACGGCGCTTCATGTTCAACACCTTCATTACACCCTTGGTCAACGCCCACTGCTTCGCGACATCAATGTCGCGTTTCAAAGTGGACAGTTACATGTCTTACTCGGTCCGAACGGAGCGGGTAAAAGTACCTTGCTCAAACAGCTGATGAGTGAGCAACACCAACAAGGCGACGTATTGTTTTGGTCAGCGTCAAGAGCGACATGGCCTCGTGATACATTCGCGAGACAGGTTGCCTTTTTGCCGCAAACCAGCGGGTTAACCTTTGCGTTTACGGTTAAAGACGTCGTCGAAATGGGCGGCACACCATTAAAAGCAAACCGTAAACAAATCCGAGCGTTAGCCGAAGAGCAGCTACATCAATGGCATGTATCTCATCTTGCACATCGTGCCTACCCCACTCTGTCGGGCGGTGAAAAACAGCGTGTGCATATGGCGCGTATTTCCATGCAATTAGCGCACACTGAACCGACTCGTGCCATGATGATGCTTGATGAGCCGACATCTGCCCTTGATATTAGTCACCAACACCAAACGCTCATGCAGTGCCGGGCACTGGTTGATCAAGGAATGACAGTGATCATCGTCCTACACGACCTTAACCTTGCCAGTCGCTACGCGGATTATCTTTATTTTATGAAACAAGGCGAAATGGTTCTCTCGGGAACGCCTTGGCAATGCTTTACGCACCACCAGATGACTGAGATTTATCAACACCCACTGACAGTAATGACACACCCAACGCATGCTTGCCCACTGATAGTGACGTAATGACAATTTTGCCGACTGTGAAGAAAATGAGATCACGCTGCAAGAGCATAGCTGGGTCACAAAACCACCTGTTGGTGATGGCTTGCTCATCAGACCAATTGCGACTGAGCAGCAACCTAAGTAAACTGAGACCGCAACCGATTAACTATGAGAATGGATGAAATCGGATTCGTTACCTTCGCAACCCTCTGATGAGCCGGGATTGTGAAAGACAACGCCGCTGCGTTACAGCGGCGTTTTTCTGTAAGGTCGCGAGTAACGATCCCAAGGCTTCACAATATAGAAGAATTAAGATGGCAACGATTAAAGATGTCGCGCGTCTCGCGGGCGTTTCAACCACCACGGTTTCACACGTTATCAATAAGACCCGCTTTGTCGCAGAGAAAACAACCGAGAAGGTTTGGCAAGCCGTTGAAGACCTTAATTATGCGCCAAGTGCGGTCGCGCGTAGTTTAAAGTGTAATACGACGCGCACGCTTGGTATGTTGGTGACCAAATCAACCAACCCTTTTTTCGCTGAACTGGTTCACGGTGTAGAAGATTATTGCTATGAGCAAGGTTATACCCTGATCTTATGTAATACCGAGGGTAACCTAGAAAAACAGCGTGACTATTTACGCATGTTGTCAGAAAAACGTGTCGATGGTTTGATTGTGGTGTGCTCGGATCTCAATGAAGATCTCATGCTGCTGTTAGAAAAGAAACGCGATCTCCCGATGGTGGTAATGGATTGGGGGAGTCATCATATCAACACCGATCGCATCGAAGACAATGCCGAGTTAGGCGGATACTTGGCAACCAAACACTTTATTGACAATGGCCATACCCAAATAGGCTGTATTTCCGGTCAAATGGATAAAAATACCTGTAAACAACGACTAGCAGGATTTTACCGTGCACTGGATGAAGCCAATATAACAGCGAACCCTGACTGGATCGTAGAGGCTGATTTCGAGGCAGAACAGGCCAAAGTCGCTGCGCAACAGTTCATTGATATGAATCATCGTCCCACGGGCGTGTTTTGCTTCAACGATATTATGGCGCTCGCCGCAATTAGCACCTTTAACCAAGCGGGGTTGCAGGTACCTGAAGATATTTCTGTGATTGGTTATGACAATATTGATCTGACCGAGTATTACTCACCACCACTGACAACCGTCCACCAACCTAAGCGGCGACTCGGTAAGACCGCTGTTAAACTCTTGCTTGCACGCATTAACGATAATGATACGCAACAGCAAGTATTTGAAATGGATCTCGAGCTCATTAGTCGGGAATCTGTAAAAACGATAACTTAGTGTTTTATAATAACTTTTTAAGCTGCCATACCATTGGGTATGGTGGCTTTTTCCCCTTTCTTGAGCCAAAAAGAGCCTTTACTCTAACTTGTCAATTACAAACTTTTTGAACCAAAATCACACTTTGTGTGGTTAGTGAGGGCGACATCACTGTCTAATTATTATATGCTTATCCCTGTTTGAACAAGGCAAACCATGGCGAAAGCATGGGACGCAAAGCCACCGGCCTATGGACGCTGATAAAATTCAATCAGTTAGTTACGGTAGCGGGGTTGCCAGCATCATTGTTATAAAGCTGAAGATAGCGTCAAAACTTACGATGTATCATCGTTGAGATTTTGATAACTCGCTGACAATTCTGCCTGTTTGCCTTGTTACACTACGGTACTATTTTTTAGGCATTTGCATTCATCGAGATTGTTATTAATGGATAAACCAGCTTTAAAAGACGCGATGCGTTTATTTGCCGATTTTGGCAATATCAAATCCCGATCCATGTTCGGCGGATTTGGCTTATTTTGCGAAGACACCATGTTCGCCCTTGTCGTCAATAACACCCTTCATCTACGCGCCGGCAAAGAAAACGAAGCTTTACTTAAACAACAGGGCCTCGCTCCCTATGTATACAAGAAACGTGGTTTCCCGGTGGTCACCAAGTACTTTGCCATTCCTGATACTTGGTGGGACAATCACCAAAAACTCATCAGTGAAGCTAAAAGTGCACTCGATGTTGCCATTCGCGATCGTTCGCTAAAAACCGAAACCAGTCCGTCACGATTGAAAGATCTCCCAAACCTTCGACTCGCCACCGAAAGAATGCTGAAAAAGGCAGGGATCGACTCGCCTGAATCCCTTCATCAACAGGGAGCAGTCAACGCCTACAAAGCACTCGTCTCTGCACATGATAAAGACCTAAGCTTGGAGCTATTATGGTCACTAGAAGGCGCGATTACTGGCAAACACTGGTCAGTTGTCCCACCCCAACGCCGCCAAGAGTTATTACAACATCTAGAGAAATAACACCTCACAATAACACTCTCTACTCTGACTCTACTTTTTCTGTGAGCAATGTTCGCGTCCAACACCGCCTTAGGGCGGTGTCGCTTCTCTCTTTTCGCTCAAAAAAGCGTCAACCACACTTTTTTTACACTCCATGTGAAAGTCTCCTGCGATCGATCAGGTCTGATTCAAGGTACGATTAAGAGCACAGTTTCTTAATGCAACAGAAAAATCAGCCAGTTAATTAATCTACAGCACCTAATGTTATAACTGGATCCTATTTGCTACCTGACGAGATACCGTATGCCAATAAAAAAGCTCTTACTTGGCTTTGCGATTGCTGCATTTATTACCCTCTGGTTTAGTTTTGATCTCAGCCAATGGCTGACACTTGAAAACGCCAAGGCGCAACAAGCGGCATTGAACGATTACATTATTGAAAATGCGACCACCGCGAGCTTGGTGTTTTTCGCCGGCTATGTGGTGATGACCGCCCTGTCGTTGCCGGGAGCGGCCGTAGCCAGTCTATTGGGCGCGGCACTCTTTGGCTTTTGGTGGGCATTGGTGTTGGTCTCCTTTGCTAGCTCGATTGGCGCCACCCTCGCCTTCTTGGTGAGTCGCTTTATGCTGCGTGACTGGGTCCAAGCCAAATTTGGCAATAAGCTCGATACCATTAATCGTGGCATTGAGAAAGACGGCAGCTTGTATTTGTTGACCCTCCGCCTGATCCCTATTTTCCCGTTTTTTCTGATTAACTTGGTGATGGGGCTAACCTCGTTCAAAACCCGCACCTTCTATTGGGTCAGTCAGCTCGGTATGTTGCCGGGTACCGCAGTCTACGTGAATGCAGGGACCCAACTGGCCCAAATCGACGCACTCGGCGATGTGGTGTCTCCCTCGGTGCTTGGCTCTCTCGCATTACTGGGTGTCTTCCCACTGCTGGCAAAATGGGTCATGGCTTGGATCACGCGTCGTAAACGCTATCAAGGTTGGAACAAGCCCCATCAGTTTGACCGCAATATGGTAGTGATTGGTGCCGGTGCAGGCGGCTTGGTATCAAGTTATATCGCGGCGGTAGTGAAAGCGAAGGTTACGCTGGTCGAAAAAGGTTCGATGGGAGGAGACTGCCTAAACACCGGATGTGTTCCCTCAAAAGCGCTGATCCGTGCGGCGAAAACCATGCGAGAAATTGGCAAGGCTAAGGCCTTTGGCATTCATACCCAAGCGCCAGCGGTTGATTTTCCGGCGGTCATGGCGCGGGTTAAGCAAGTGATTACCCACATTGAGCCTCACGATTCGGTCGAGCGTTACACCAAACTCGGCGTGGGATGTGTGCAAGGCGAAGCGCACATCATTTCGCCATGGGAAGTTGAGGTGAATGGCGAGCGACTGACTACCCGCAACATCGTGATTGCCACAGGCGCACGCCCCATGCTTCCCCCCATTCCTGGTTTGGCAGAGGTGACACATTACACCTCCGATACAATTTGGTCCCTGAATGAACTACCGCCGCGGTTGTTGGTTTTGGGCGGGGGTCCCATTGGCGCAGAATTGGCACAAAGTTTTGCGTGTTTAGGCAGCCAGGTAACGCTCGCGGAAATGGCCGACCAACTTCTCAGCCGCGAAGATAAAGATGCCGCCCAGCTAGTTGAGCAGGCGTTAGAGCGTGACGGTGTCACGGTTTTAACACAGCACAAAGTCAAAGCATTTGAACACAGTGATAATGAGCAAATCGCGTTACTCGATGGCCCTGACGGTGAGAAGTCTGTCTCATTTGATGCGGTGCTAGTCGCGTTAGGGCGCAGTGCAAACACCAAAGGATTTGGTCTCGAAAAGCTCGATATTCCCGTAACCGAGCGTGGCACTATCCAAGTCAATGAGTATCTGCAAACCGTCTATCCGAATATCTATGCGGTAGGTGATGTAGCGGGTCCGTTTCAACTCACCCACGCCAGTGCCCACCAAGCGTGGTATGCCGCGGTGAATGCACTATTCGGTCAATTCAAACGCTTTCGTGCTGATTATTCAGTGATGCCTGCCGCGACTTACACCTCGCCAGAAGTGGCGCGTGTGGGCATCAATGAAAAAGAAGCCAAAGCCAATCAGCAAGAGGTGGAAGTGACCTATTACGGCATTGATGATCTGGATCGCGCGATTGCTGATGGCAATGATCACGGTTTTATTAAGGTGCTGACACCGAAAGGAAAAGATACCATTCTGGGGGTGACTATTGTTGGCGAGCATGCGGGCGACTTGCTCGCAGAATTTACTCTCGCCATGCGGCACGGGTTAGGACTAAATAAAATTTTGGGCACCGTCCATCCGTATCCCACCATGAGTGAAGCGGTGAAGTATACCGCTGGGATGTGGAAACAAGCCCATGCACCCGAGAAGCTGCTTAACTGGGTCGCAAAATATCATCGTTGGATGCGTCACTAATTGAAAAGGAAGATGACAATGAAACACTGGATAGCGGCGTTAACACTGGCAATTGCGAGTACTGCCAGTTTTACTGCCTCTGCAAGCGCGGAAAACAATAGTTGGGAAAGTATTGAGCAACAAGCCAAAGGTCAAACTGTTTACTTTAACGCATGGGGCGGCAATCAAGAGATCAATGCTTACCTGCGCTGGGCAAGCCGCGAGTTACAACGCGATTACGGTGTCACACTTAAACATGTCAAAGTGGCGGATATCGCTGAAACCGTCAATCGCCTGCTTGCCGAAAAGACCGCCGGTAAGGATAGCGGCGGCAGTGTCGATATGGTTTGGATTAACGGCGAAAACTTCAAATCGATGAAGGAAAATGATTTGCTGTACGGCCCTTTTGTCAGCACGCTCCCCAATTGGCAAATTGTCGATAAAAGCTTACCGGTTGAAGAAGACTTCACGGAGCCAACAGACGGCCTCGAAGCGCCTTGGGGGGTGGGACAGCTGGTGTTTATCCATGATCAGAAAACCTTGGCTAATCCGCCTCGATCATTTGCCGAGCTGCTAGATCTAGCTAAAGCATTCCCTGGCCGTATCAGCTATCCCAAACCCCCTGAGTTCCACGGCACCAGTTTTCTGAAAGCGGCGTTACTCGAGCTCACGGACAGCCGCGAGGCACTTTACTTGCCGGTTGATGAGGTGGATTTTGACACCGTGACCGCACCATTGTGGCGCTATCTCGACCAACTGCACCAAGTCGCTTGGCGCGAAGGCGCGCAGTTCCCATCGGGTAGTGCTGAAACTATCCAATTGTTGGACGATGGTGAGCTTCTCGTCGCGATAGCGTTTAACCCCAATGCAGCAAAAGCGGCGGTGGCCTCTGGAAAACTTGCCCCATCAGCGCGTGCGTTTGCCTTTGACCAAGGCGCGCTGTCTAACATTCACTTTATGGCGATTCCATACAACGCTAATGCCAAAGCCGGCGCCATGGTTGCCATCAACTTCTTAATGAGCGAAAAGGCACAGCTGCGCAAAGCCGATACCCAAGTATGGGGCGATCCACCCGTGGTGAAGCTGCCTGACACCGCCGAAGTCAGCCGCTTTAACACCCAACCCGAGCCACACCCAAGCTGGCAAACCGCGCTTGAGCGCGCTTGGCTGAAACGCTACGGCCAATAGAAAGAGGTTGATATGGCACGTTTGCTGTTTGCCATTACCCTAACGGTGTGCTGCCTACCCTTGTTGCCAGGGGTGGGCGGCTTATTCGCGACCGCCTTTGCATTCTTACCCACACTAGGGCTGACAGAGGCTAATTTTAGCGGCTGGCAAGCTGTCATGGCATGGCCGGGGCTATCACAATCTATTCAGCTAACGCTCATCTCGGGGTTAGGCAGTAGCCTGCTCGCGGTAGCACTTAGCTTTATGATTTTACAGGCTACTTGGCACACGCCTATTTGGCAAAAGATCAGTGCACGCTTGCCTGCGCTACTGGCATTACCACACGTCGCGTTTGCGATTGGTCTGGTTTTGCTGCTATCCCCGTCGGGTTGGCTATTTCGCCTGTTAACTCCCCTTCTCGGCGATCAACCCGTGACTTGGGCGCTGGTACAAGACCCTTATGTTATTGGGCTCACCTTGGCGCTGACGATAAAAGAAACTCCGTTTTTACTATTGATGAGTCTATCGGTGCTGCGTCAAATTGATGTCTCTCGGCTGACGATGGTATCAACCAGCCTCGGGTATAACCGCACCGCAACCTGGTTAAAAGTCATTCTTCCGCTTTGGCTGACCAAAATGCGTTTCCCGATTTTTGCCGTCATCGCCTACAGCCTTTCAGTGGTTGATGTGGCGATGATCCTTGGGCCGAATACGCCGCCCACCTATGCGGTATTGGTATGGCAGTGGTTTAATGACCCTGATTTAGCGCTATTGCCTAGAGCCTCAGCCGGTGCCTTGCTGTTGTTTGCTCTGTGTGGCTTGGCCTTATTGCTATTTCGCTTTTTGGTGTGGCTTGGTTGCCAATGTCTCAATCGCTGGCAATACACGGGGCGCCGCCACGCATGGTTACCCGGCAAATCACTCTGGTGGCCGGTGTTTATCACTCCCCTTGCAATTATGCCTGTGTTGCTGATGTGGTCATTCGCGCTGCGCTGGTCATTTCCCGATTGGCTACCCAGCCGATATAGCTTACGGTTTTGGGAGCAAGAGCTTAGCTATGTGTGGTCATTGGCGGGGAACAGTATTGTTCTGGCGGTGATCAGCGCCAGTGTCGCCTTGCTATTTGCCATCGGATGTCTGGAACGGTCAGTCAATCAGCAACGCTCAGTGCCGAGAGCGGTCATCGCTATTCCATTATTGGTTCCTCAACTCTCTATCTTGTTCGGTATTCAGGTGGCGGTGTATAGCCTTCCCGGCCAGTGGCACGTGCCGGCAACCCTTTGGGCTCACATTTTTTTCGCGTTTCCTTACGTGTACCTCGCACTCGATGGGCCGTGGCAGCAATTTGATATGCGTCTTATGCAAACCGCCAGAAGCCTCGGTGTCAGCGCCACGCTTGCATGGTGGCGAGTGAAACTGCCACTCCTTTTGCCCGCCATTATCTTGGCATGGGCGGTCGGCGCAAGCGTTAGCTTAGCGCAATACCTACCCACACAATTGCTGGGCGCGGGACGCATTAATACCCTGACCACAGAGGCGGTTAGCTTATCGAGCGGCCTTGATCGCCGTATCAGTGGCCTGTATGGGCTGATGCAAGCGATGCTTCCACTTGTCGTTTTCGCCTTAGCCACTGTGCTGAGCCGCATCGCTGAACGTCGCCTTTTACCTAAACCCACACCGACTTATTCAGGAGCTGAACACCATGACACTGTGTGTCAACCAACTCACCATAAACGCGCCTGATCAATGTTTGGTGCGTGAGCTGTCCTTTTCGGTCGCTCCGGGAGAAATACTCACCGTGATGGGACCCAGTGGCTGCGGAAAATCGAGTCTGCTGAGTGTATTGGCGGGACACATCCAACCGCCGATGCATTACAGCGGTCAACTGACGTTAAATGGTGAGCCCTTTGATCACTTACCGCCGGAGCAGCGCCGTATCGGGATTCTGTTTCAAGATGATTTACTGTTTCCACATTTAAATGTGTGGCAAAACTTGGCGTTTGCGTTGCCATCCTCGATGAACAAAGCACAAAAACGTGATCAAGCTATCGCAACATTAGGGTCAGTCAATTTGGCGGAGTTTGCCGATTATGCCCCCAGCCAGCTTTCGGGCGGACAGCGTGCGCGAATCAGTGTGTTGCGTGCATTACTTGCCGCGCCCGATACCATCTTGCTTGATGAACCCTTTAGCAAGCTGGATAAGCCGCTGCGACGGGATTTTCGGGCCTTTGTGTTTGAGCAAATTGCGCAGCGAAACATTCCTGCGTTGATTGTGACGCATGATGCCGAGGATATTGCGGATCAGAGCCGCTGTTTAAATTGGCCGGCTCGCCCGACTGACCCCGCACCGCACGAGGAGATGCAGAATGCTTGATCGTTACACCATCGCGATAATCCGCTGGCCATTGAAGCAGGCAGCGGTGCAGCTTACAAAATGGAGGGTAAAACCCGATACCATCACGCTCTCAGGCTTTTTGATTGGCTTGCTGGCCGTGCCCGCTCTCGCGCTACAAATCTATTGGCTGGCGCTTGTGTTTATTATCATCAACCGACTTTTCGATGGCCTTGATGGTGCGCTCGCCCGCGAGCAAGGGCTCACGGACGCAGGGGGATTTTTAGACATCACCCTCGATTTTATCTTCTACGCGGCCATTCCTTTTGGCTTTGCGCTGGCCGATCCGACCAATAACGCCATCGCCGCCAGTTTTTTGCTGTTTTGCTTTATGGGGACAGGCGCAAGTTTTTTAGCGTTTGCAATTATGGCCAGCAAACACCAGATTGATAACCCGGTTTACGCCAATAAGTCGATGTATTATATCGGCGGGATCACCGAAGGGACGGAGACCATTGCAAGCTTTGTGTTGATGTGCCTTTTCCCAACATACATGGCGTGGATTGCCGGCATCTTTGGCGCAGCCTGTTTAATTACGGCAGCAACACGAGTCTGGGCGGGGTACCAAACGTTGCGTACGCTCGATACGCCCTCCTCCTAGCTTATAGCCACTGGTGCTGCAGCTGCTCTTTATCGCCTAAGTAATCGAGCAGCCAGCGCACCGGTGGTGATTCTTTATCCGAGCGCCATGCAATGCAGCACGGACTGCTTAATAGCGGCTCTTCAAGCACAAGCTCCACCAGCTCTCCTCTCGCAATCGCATCTTCTGCCATGTGTGAAGGCATCACACCAATGCCTAACCCCGCCTTAAAACATTGCATGGCACTGTGCCAATTCGGTACCGTGAGGCGGCGCTGATTATCCAATAGCCAAGTGGTACGGCGCGGTAAACGGCGCGAAGTGTCTTCCAAACAGATAGCCGAATACGGCGCGAGCTGATCATTAGCCAGTGGCTGGGCACACTGGACGAGTGGATGCGAGGGGCTCACCACAAACCGCCAACGCAGGGTGCCCATTTCCCGATAGCGAAACGCGCCGCTCACTGGCACGGCAGCCGTGGCACCAATCGCAATATCGGCTCTATCATCCGCCAACGCATCCCATACGCCGTTAAACACTTCCATGGTTAGTAACAGCTCGACATCAGGAAACGCATCGTAGAAATCCCGCACCAGCGTATTGACGCTATCTTCGCGCACGACGTTGTCCAGCGCTAACGCGACACTTTGTGTCCAACCATTGGCCACACGTTGTGTTTGCTGGCGAATAGTTTCCATGTTCTTAATCATCTCACGCGATTGAGAGACAAAAAACTCCCCCGCCGCCGTCAACCGAACCTGACGATGAAGCCGCTCAAACAGGGTAACCGCCAGTTTGTCTTCAATCTGGCGCACCGTGTAGCTCACCGCACTCGGCACTTTGTGCAATTCATCGGCCGCCGCGGAAAAGCTTCCTCGCCGTGCGACCACGTCAATCACTTGAAAATCTTGGTAAGAAAACATTCAAATCAATTTTTTTGAAAGCAATGTTCAAATCATAGCGTTTCACAGCATAGATTGTTAGTCATAAACTGCTTGTTACACTATTCTTTACATCAAGAGATAAAAAATGAACAAAGAAGTGCCGTTTATCACTCTGTTCTGGCTAGCAGGGCTAAGTATGCTGGGCTTTTTAGCCACTGATATGTATCTGCCCGCTTTTGAAGCCATGCAAGTCGATTTTGCTACATCGTCCGCAAATATTGGGTTGACCTTAAGTATATTTTTGCTTGGTATGGCTTGCGGTCAACTGGTTTATGGTCCGCTTTCCGACCGCGTTGGCCGTAAGCCTGCGCTATTGATCGGCTTGCTTCTTTATATTGTCGCGACTGTCGTATGCCTTTTCGCGAGTAATATTTATCTACTACTCGGTGCACGTCTTGTTCAAGCATTGGGCGCATGTAGCGCGATTGTGATTTGGCAAGCGGTGGTCATTGATCGCTATGAGGGTAAACTAGGTCAGAAAGTGTTCGCCACTATCATGCCATTAGTTGCCTTATCTCCAGCTCTAGCACCATTATTAGGTGCCTACTTACTCCAGCATTTTGATTGGCGCAGTATTTTTGTGGTTTTATTTGCACTAGGACTTGTTTTCGTTGCTCTTACTCTACGTGAAAAAGAAAGCTTAGCTAAGCCAGTACAAGACACTAAAATTATTGATAAACTTAAAAGTGACTACCAACAAGTTTTTAAATCAAAAAAATTCATCGGTAATATGCTCATTTTCGCGGGTTGTTCCGCTGCATTTTTTGCCTATCTGACAGGGTCACCGTTCGTGATGTCCGCCATGGGTTATACCGAAGCGGATATTGGTCTGAGCTATATTCCACAAACCATTGCTTTTGTCGTCGGTGGTTATGCCTGTCGTCATGCCCTCAACAAGCTTAAAGATCACAGTATCTTGCCTTGGCTGCTTAAGCTGTTTGTCATCAGTGTCGTGGTTATCTTTTTGATCAGCTGGCGCACCGACGTCACCAACATCTGGGCAATTTTAGGTCCGTTTTGTTTCCTTGCAGCGGCGAACGGTGCCATCTACCCACTGGTCGTCAATCGCGCCTTGGAAGATTTCAAATCCTGTAGCGCGACCGCTGCGGGGCTGTTGAACTTCTTACAAATGATGGTCTGCTTCGTGGCGAGCGCCGTGGTGTCTGCGTTTGCAGCCTCCGGCTTGATCGCCGTCACTACCGTAATGCTGTCAACCTGTGCGGTGGTGATTATTGGCTTTGGCTTGGTCTGGCATGCAAATCGTCAAACACAAACGCTAGCAGCCGCGTAAGGAAACGGGGTTTAGAGACTAAAAAGGCGTCTTTCGGGACGCCTTTTTTATCGTGCCAACTTTCACTCACGCAAATAGGCAACAAGCTCACCTTTGCCAATGGGAAGTACACCCACATCGAATTCGGGCTGTTGCTCAAGCCATCGCTTAAAAGGGGCAACCTCGTCAGCATGGGATAAAGCATTATCGACCACTAACAGGCCCTGAGGCTTGAGAAGTTGGAATAAACGTGGCGCAAAGGAGAGGTACTGACTTCGATCGGCATCGAGAAAAATGAGCTCAAACTGTCCCTCAAAGCGAGCAATCCAGTCACTTGCATCACCCAATTTAGCATCTATCCGTTTATCCATGCCGGCTTGTCTAAAGTGCTGTTGCGCTTGTTGATGTTTTGTTTCATCGCACTCAATCGTTACCACTTGCACGCTATTGCCGCCCGCGCGTGCAAGCCATAACGTTGAATACCCCATTGATGTACCAATTTCTAATATGCGAGTAGGCTGAATTTCATCCACTAACAGCGCTAAGAATTTTCCGGTTCCAGGCGTGATATTCAGCCACTTCTTACTTTTATCGTGTTGCAGGGCATCATTCTCTGTCCCCTGCATTTGCAACTGCTCCAAAAAGACGTCCATGGTCATTAATCCAAGACAAGGCTGCCGTTATCATCAAACTGCCAACAATCGCCATAAGCGACTTCCCAAAGGTAGTTATCCGGATCGGCAAAGTAGCCGCTGTAGCCTCCCCAAAAAACGTCTTGTGCGGGTTTAACAATACGACCGCCACATCGCTCTGCCAACGCCAACACCTCATCCACTTCCTCTTTGGACCGCGTATTATGCGCCAACGTAATGCCACCAAAACCCGTCTCCGCCACAGCTGTGCCAGGTTTAATGTCATCAGCCAAGGCATCAATGGGGTACAGCGCCAAGCGTGTGCCTGCCGTACTAAAAAACACAATCCCCTCTTCGGGATGACTATGCGTGGGGAATCCCAACTGGCGATAGAAATCATAAGAGTGAGAGAGATCTGCAACCCCCAATGTGATGATACTAATTCGTGCTTCCATACCGTTGCTCCTTGGTTTAATCCGTTGGGGCGGTCAGTTTGTCTTTCCCTAACCATGAAAAAGCGCGCAATAAATGGGGCACCGCCTCATCAATGATTTCGCCATGTGCCATGACAAGACGCTGTGGTGCCCAATGAATCAAGGTGCGAATGTGTGTTGCTAATTCGTCTTTGTGAAACCAAAAGCTTAATCGCCAATCAAGTGGTGTCTTACCATTGGGGGCTGTCACACCTGACCACTCGGCAATTTTGCGTTTAAAAGGTGAAAATGCCTCTGGACGAAAATTTTCGATAAGATCAGTGACAATCAGCGTTTGGCTTTGCCGATGAAAAAACACGCATTCTGTCATCACTGGAGACCCTGTAACCAAACACTGGGCAATGTCATCTTGCCAAGCGGGCTCAAGCAGATCTTCAAAATGATAATCAAATCGTAAATCTTTTCGCTTTTTCGCCACTTGTTGGGTGCCAATAAGTTGCGCCTCGGGAAAGGCCTCAACCCATTCGGCTAAGTAGAGGTGGTGCAACTGGTTAGGGGCGATTAAATAGCGAACGGCCCCTAACGACGCCAGTTCACTGCGCAATGCGCCAGTGAGCTTTATCGGGCTGTGAATCCATAGGGACTGATCGGCAAGCCTCACCACCACCATACGTGTGGTGTAGGGCAGCGTGAAAAAGGGAACAGCCTCGCCATCAGCTATCCAAATTGACGTATCGAGTTGATACACAGCACTCTCCTCATGACCGACTTTACACTGTAGCGTGTCAGCCAACCGGTAAGTGTGCGAATAATCACAGCCTTACAGAGTGCCTAACTGGACATGGCGCGTAATGTTTTTCAGTGTGACCCCTGCAGCTGCAAGGCGAGATTGCATATCATCCAGTGCGCGCTGGTAGTCATCACTTTGCTCAAAGCTAGCTAGCGTTTGCCTGTCTTTAAACATCAGCCGCACGGTTAAGCTTTGTGGAAAGCGTTGATAATTCACCTCATGCGTGAGCCATTCAAACCCCTCGACCTTTTCCATTGTCAACTCACAGACGTCAGTCAGTGCTTCTCGAATCGCTTTGTCATACTTCTTGTCTGTTTTTCGCATGATGCTTCTCTTTTACTGCTCATTGGTCTTGCGTTTGGGATCCGTGCGGGTGTGCTCGACAAAAATCAGCTCTTCGGTGGCAAAGCCTCGCTGTTTCGCCGCTGCAATAAACTGCTCCTTCACGGACTCCGAGACAGTTGGCGTGCGCGATAACAGCCATAGGTAATCGTGGTCAGGACCCGAAATAAAGGCATATTGGTAATCATCATCCAAATCAAACACCACATAGGAGCCATAGAAAGGACCAAAGAACGATACCTTTAGGTACCCCGTCTTATCGTTTTCAACGAAGTACGCCTTGCCTTCTGCCTCTTGCCATTGACCCTCTTCACGGCTGTAGCCACGATTAATCACTTTGACGCCGCCGTCTTCACGTAAGCTGTATGTTGCGGTGACATCCGATAAACCCCGCTCAAAAGAGTGATCCAGTCGCGCGACTTCATACCAAGTGCCTAAATAGCGGTTAAGCTCAAAGTCGTTGACGGGAGTGACTTGTTTCGGCATGCCTAAGCATCCGGACAATATTAAGGACAATAACCCAATTATCCAGCCTCTTTTCATTGTTATTCCCTCTTTAAATCCAACATGATGAGTTTTACTCAGCAACAGGTTTGATCGTTTACATGCTTTGTCAATTTTTGGTCAACTCGCTGTTTGTCTGCTTGCCAAGGTGTCAAGTGAGTGCTTTTATAAGCCCTCTTTAGTCACAGAGGTAATCAAAAATCCATGGACAGCGACCGATGTCGTGTTATGCCCTCCCCCGCTTCCTTTAATGAGGAGGCAATCGTATGTTAACACTCTTTATGGAACCCCAAACTTGGGTGATCTTTTTTACCCTTCTGACCCTTGAAGTGGTGTTGGGTGTCGATAACTTAGTCTTTATCTCCGTATTGTGTGAGCGTCTTCCCAAAGGGAAACGCCGCTTCGCGCGTACCTTGGGTATTGGTCTTGCCGTGATCAGCCGGATTGGCTTGTTGTTCTCCATCGCTTGGGTCATGTCGTTGACCGCGCCACTGTTTACGATTGGTACGGAACCGGTTACCGGTAAAGACCTTATCATGCTGTTTGGTGGTGGCTTTTTGCTGCTAAAAAGTACCAAAGAGCTGTGGGCATGGTTGGGCCATGGCGAACCCATTACCCACTCGACACAAGTGCGCACCGGTATGGCAGTGATTTTGCTGCAAATCGTTGCGGTAGATGCGGTATTTTCAATGGACTCAGTGATCACTGCGGTGGGTCTTACCCAAGATGTGCCCGTGATGGTCGCCGCCATTATTACCGCCGCCATCATTATGATGATCGCGGCAGAACCCGTAAATAATCTGGTCAGCCGTTATCCTGGGTTTAAAACCTTGGCCTTGCTGTTCTTGGTGCTACTCGGCGTGCTGCTGATGGCCGAAGGTGCTGGCATTCATATCAACAAAGGCTACGTGTATGTTGCGATGGCATTTGGTTTGATACTTGAGCTTTGCCACATTCGATTGCGCCACAAGCAGCGCTTGAACATCAAGCGTATTGGTCCGCACTTTTCGTTAAAAGTGTCACGTCGCATTGCTGACAGCCGTTAATTCTCAGGGACCGTCGCCACACTCTTGATGGCGGCGGCCCTATCTTTGAATTGAATTTTTCCCACACAGCATTGACCCAATTGCGCATAGTGCGCTTGGACATGTGCCACGAGCTGCTCAAGTGGCATGATTTGCCCACTCGGCTGCCAGTGCTGACCGCCGTCTTGGTTCAACCAGCATACGCCTTGGCTATCCACCAGCCGGTCGTCTTCTGTGATCACGTTTTCGCACAGCGCCTCAAGGGACGCCAGATCGGATACAAACGAGAGTTCGTCATCGCCATGCCAAATCAGGAGCGCCGGATACTCAAGAAACGTATTCATTGCTTGGGCTTAAACATGGCCAGATTGAGTTCAACAGGCGAACCCATCCAACCGACATGGTCAGTATGATCTATGTAGTCATCGCCCGTCACGCCATGCAAGAACACGGTTAAATCGCCCCGGTGCGCCTCAAGCCATGTCATCACCTCATCGAACGCGGCTTTGTCAAAAGCGATCTGAAAACTCCACTTTGGATGTGGGCCAACGCATTTGCGATGAAAGCGGCCAAGGTCGAAGGGCAGTGACGATGCAGCGGCTGCTTGATAGATAATATCCGCCTGCGCTTCGGTATCAGCCTCATAGTAGACATGCGCGTGGTAAGCCTGATGGACATTGGGAAAAGAGTAAGAAGATGACATAAACGCAATGTAAATTAACAGAATGAGGTGAACGATAGTTTACTCTAAGCACACAATGATAAACAGACGATACCGATAAAGAGACTCGGATGGGGACGAATATGTTTGCTTACGAATACGCATGTTATGCTGAGAATGAACAATCATACAACGATTAAAGGAGTCATCATGATTCAGCAAGGACAACCTTTACCTAGCGCGACGCTCAGTGAACTCACCGCAGATGGCATGCAAACCCACGACATCCCTGCCCTTTTTGCCAACAAGAAGGTTGTGCTGTTCGCAGTGCCGGGTGCCTTTACCCCAACCTGTTCCGAGTCCCACTTACCGGGTTTTGTGGTGAAGGCGGATGAGATTAAAGCAAAAGGCGTCGATATGATTGCTTGCGTCTCCGTCAACGATGCCTTTGTGATGCAGGCGTGGGGCGAAGCACAAAACGCCAATCAGATTCATATGCTGGCCGACGGCGATGGCAGCTTTACCCAAGAGCTGGGCCTAGAAATGGACTCAGGGAAGTTTGGGGGTATTCGCTCACAGCGTTATGCGATGGTGATTGATAATGGCATCGTCACGCATTTGAACGTTGAAGCGCCAAAAAGCTTTGACGTCTCCAGTGCCGAGGCGATTCTCGCCCTGCTGTAGCAGTTAGTTAGCGATGGCTGCCAACAGCCATCGCTATCGTTTAAGCGACATGCTCCACCGTTTGATAGTCTCGACCTATAGCGCGTAACCAGCGGGCGAGATCTTGGGTGGCAATAACCCAAGTTTGATCGTGACAAAAAGGCTGGCATTCCACCGCTTGGACTTGCCATATCGCATTCGCGATCACCAAACTGACGCGATGCTCAGGATCGTTCATTACATCAATTACCGATACGGCACCTGATTGTGCCTGTAAATAGGTTTCAAGTTGCTGCGACGACGCAAACGATAGGCGAGACGTGCCCAAGGCTTCACTCAATCCGGCTAAATTGACGGTGGCTTTGCCCTGTAACACCACCAAGAAAAACTGTTTTCCTTTTCTGTCTTTCAACAGCAAATTCTTGGTCGGATTTGCATCAGTATGCAAACCGAGCGCGTCTGCTTGTTCACACGTATAGACAGGCTGATGGCGGTATATATTTACTGAAATACCGTGCGCATTGAGGCTTTGAAACAGCGCCGCCTGTTGACTAGATAGCGGAGGATTACCCGTCATAACGCTCCTGTTTGAAAATAATGTTGACGAAGTTTTTCGATCTCGCCGCGTTCCGCAGCGGACGCTATTTGAGCGGCTCAGAGGTTGCCGACCAAACTTGAAAAGAAAGCATGGTCAGCCAAACGATGGTTAGCCTTCGTACCCAGTTGGTCATTAAGCAGCATTTCACGTTGGTTAATTCGTAATCAGTATAACCGAATGTATTGTCATGTCAGCGCAGTAAAACGTCCATGTTTGCGATACGTCATACCCTCAAACATCAAACCGAGACACGCTCTTCTATTTATTGACGAGCGCATCTTGATGTGGCTTGAAAATGACACTGTCACGCAACTGTTGTATGAGTGCAATCGCAGCCCCCGATAAGTCACCTTGACGCTGATGTAACGTAATTTCAGTATTGGGGAGTTTCGGTAACCCTTCCTCTTCACCAAGTACTCTAAGCCCTTCCCCCATCATCGATGGCGTTAACACCGTAATCGCCAGCCCTGCACGAACGGCTGACGAAAGCCCTGACAAACTTGCACTCGAATACGCAATTCGATGGGTAATACCGGCTGATGTTAAGGCCGCCAGTGCACGCTCTCGGAAAATACACACCCCTTGCTTAGACAGCGCCAAAGGTAGGGGTTGGCGCTGATGCGTATCGTGCCCTACACCCGTGACCCACGTCATTGGCTCGGCGCGCAATACTTCGCCACCCGGGCTGTTAGGCTGACGTGTTGTTATCGCGATATCTAGCGCACCGGCTTTTACTTCTTGTACCAGTTCGACACTCAAACCACAGCTCACCTCAAGCTCTACTCCTGGGTAACGAGCCTCAAACATAGAGAGCGCCTCAGGAAGATAGATTAAGTAATCATCAGGGATCCCTAAACGAACGACGCCGTCTAGCCGTTGGTCGGTCATCTCTTGCCAAGCGAGTGCATTTTGCCTAAGTAGCTGTCTGGCATGCGCCAATAAACGCTCACCTGCAGGAGTAGGCAGTACAGCAGTTTGCCCTCGTTGCAACAACGGTTTTTCGAATAGTGCCTCGAGCCGTTTCATATGTGCACTCACGGTAGATTGCGCAAGGTATAAGCTCTCTCCAGCTCGGGTAAAGCTACCCTTTTCTACCACGGCGACAAAGGTTTTAAGAACCACGAGATCGAGCTCTCGCACAGCGCCTGACTCACGCATCATAATTTGTGATGACCCTATTATAAAAATTCGTTTTCATGATTGTAGCGTTTTCGCCAAAGTACACCAACACATTCACTGAAAACAGAGATAAGGAGAGACGCGATGAATCAGAAAAAATCGCCTCAATATCAGTCATCTCGAGATTCGTTTCCCGCACTGTATATGCCTGCGATGCCACCAATGGCTTGGATTAACGGTCGCTCGAAAAAAAGAACACGTTAACCCGATAATTTCTCACTCACAGGCAAATAAACTCATTATGCGTCACGAACACTCATCAATAAGCGCGGGCATTAACCCGCCGGTATTTTATCCTGCCGCCGCTTTAATCGCGGCTTTTGTTATTTTTACCATTAGCGTGCCAGATACCGCCGGCGCGCTATTTGGTAGCGCGCAAGCTTGGATCATCGACACCTTTGGCTGGTTTTACTTACTCGCGATGGGGCTATACCTTGGCCTGGCCTTGATTTTTGCACTGAGCCGCTATGGCCAATTTAAGCTGGGCCCGGATCACAGTGAGCCCGAGTTCAGCTACCACTCATGGTTTGCGATGCTTTTTTCTGCTGGCATGGGGATCGGGTTAATTTTTTACGGGGTCGCCGAGCCAGTATTTCACTATGCGACCCCAGTAGTTGGCGAAGGCAATACCGCAGAAGCGGCTAAAGCAGCAATGCGCATGACCTTTTTCCATTGGGGATTACACGCATGGGGCGTTTATGCGATTGTCGCCCTTGCCCTCGCCTATTTTAGTTTTCGCCATCGTTTACCACTCCGCATTAGCTCAGCGCTTTATCCTCTAATTGGTAAACGTATTCATGGTCCACTTGGTTATACCGTCGACGTATTTGCTGTTTTTGGCACCATGTTTGGTATTGCTACTTCTTTGGGCTTGGGCGTGATGCAGATAAACGCAGGCTTGAACTATTTATTTGATATTCCGACAACAACCAGCGTGCAGTTAATACTGATTGCTTGTGTGACGGGACTCGCCACCATCTCAGTCGTACTGGGGCTCGATGGAGGCATCCGTCGATTGTCTGATTTAAATCTCTGGCTAGCGATTGCCTTACTGCTCTTTGTCGTGGCGGTGGGTCCTACCCTCTTTATTTTCGAAACATTGGGGCAAAATATTGGCACCTATTTGTCATCAATGGTTGATATGACATTTAATGCCTACGCCTATACGGGTGATGAAAGTACAGATGGTTTTTTAGGGGGATGGACACTCTTTTACTGGGCGTGGTTTATCGCTTGGTCACCGTTTGTAGGGATGTTTATCGCAAGGATATCTCGCGGCCGGACGATCCGCGAGTTCATTCTTGGCGTCATTTTTGTCCCTGTCGGTGTCACCTTTATTTGGCTAACTGTGTTTGGCGATACCGCGCTACACGGTATTCTTACCAACACCATGCCAAACTTGGTAGACCAAGTGTTTGCCAACAGTTCAACATCGTTATTCCACTTTTTGGATAGTTTCCCATTGGCAGGTGTCTCCTCCGTGATTGCAACTTTATTGGTGATCACCTTTTTTGTCACCTCATCCGATTCGGGCTCATTAGTGATCGATACCTTAACGTCCAAGGATGATGGCGAGTCGCCGGTAAAATTGCGTATTTTCTGGGCGCTTGCCGAAGGTTTAGTCGCCTCAGCGTTGGTCGTGGCTGGCGGTAGCAATGTCCTATCTGCACTGCAAGCAGCCTCTCTGACCTCGGCACTGCCTTTTGCGGTCATTTTACTCGCGGTTGGCTTTGGTTTGCTTAAAGCGTTAAAAATGGAGGCTCTCAAACGCGATAGTCTCCAACATCTAGCGACGATACCGGGCAATGTGACGCGCCATAGTCCACATTACGCAGAAAACTGGCAAAATCGCCTACAAACCTTGGTGGCTTCACCTGAGTGGCAGGAAATCGCTGTAATGTTGGATAAAACCATTGAGCCCGCGATGCGTGCGGTCGCCGAAGAGCTTGAGAAGCAGGCGCTGGATGTCAGTATCAACCGCGAACACGATCGCTGCTATCTGCGAGTTCACCACGGCAATGACCCTGATTTTATTTACGGAGTACGAGCCCGTGCCTATGCCAGCCACACGTTTAACCTAAAAACCTTAGCGGATAATGAGACATTGGATACGCCACACCATTATCGTGCAGAGGTATTCTTACGGGAAGGCGGCCAGCAATACAATATTGCGGGCTACAATCAAGCGCAAGTGATTGAAGATATGCTGGATCACTACGAAAAGCATCTACACTTTCTTCACGTGATCAATAGCTAAATCTTATTTTGTCGAGTAACTAGCGCCGCCTTTGCGCGGCGCTTCATCCTTGTCGAGCGTTTACGGCACTCACACCTTGCCAATCTTCCAACTCTTGTTCGGGGTGCTCGGCTCTAAATTGCTGATACAGCGCAATGCCCTGCGGATCTTCCAACACATCGACCGTCACCCCTTTCTCTTGCAGCGCCGTCTCGTTACCGCTCGCACTGGTGATATCCCCTACCACCACTCGAGAGAAACCGCGCATGCCGATCAATGCCGCGCACACATCGCATGGGCTTAAACTGGTAAACAAAGTTGTTTGGCTGAAGTCGATTCGCCCGGCATCACGTATCGCAGCCGTTTCACCGTGGTTGTAGGGATGATTTTCTTGCACCAAGGTGTTGTGTCCTTTACCCACTATATGACGTGTTTCATTGTCAATAATCACCGCGCCGATGGGGCATCCTCCTTCCTCAGCGCTTTTTTGGGCTAGCAGCACCGCAATGCGCATCAAGTCCGCATCCGTTAGTTTTTGGCTGAAGCTGTTATCCACCAGCACCGGCAAACTGCGCGTTGGCATATGCGCCATGGCACGCAGCGCCGCTTCGTTCACCGTACTGTTTGCATTTAATAGCATCCGCTCTCTCCTTATTCCATCTGACAGATAACGTTAAGCTGCGTCATACCACAAGATCATCAATTTACTCGCAATTAATGAACCAAACAGTGATAAGGTTTGTATTGGTCAATTCGATATTTGTTATTGGTTTAATCGACCTTTTGCGCCTTCGTCTGTACTTGTTAGCCAAGGGTGGTGATAGCAACTCTGTTCAGGGATTTTTATGATAAAACGTTTGATTATTATGTTAGTCGCATGTGGTCTCCTTTTTGGGGGAATTTTTGCTTACAAAGCGGTAGGCAACCATTTTATGAACCAATTCTTTGACAACATGCCTGCCCCTACGGTCACCGTGATGGCCACTACAGTCACAACCCACCCTTGGCGTGAACAACAGACCACTATTGGCAGTTTTGCGGCCATTAATGAAACCCAGCTAACCACCGAGGCAAGCGGCATTGTCAACGATATTATGTTCGATAACGCGACATCGGTGAAAAAGGGACAATTGCTCCTCACGCTAGATGCCAGCGTTGATGAGGCAGAATTACGTCGACTCGAGTCCGTGGCAGAACTGGCACAACTTGAACTGCGGCGTTATCAGCGGCTATTTAGAGATAAAAACATCTCCGAGTCAGAGCTAAAGCGCAAAGAAAGCGAAGCCAAACAAGCAATTGCCGCTGTCGACAGCCAAAAAGCGCGCATTGAGCAAAAGTCATTAACCGCGCCTTTCGACGGCATCATTGGCATCCGAGAAGTCAGTCTTGGCCAATTAATGTCCCCGGGGACAGCGGTTGCGACACTCACGTCAGTGACCCCGATTCACCTCAACTTTACCTTGCCGGAACAGCAACTCAGCACGTTGAAAAATGGTCAAACCGTTTCTGCCACGATTAGCGCACAGCCTGATGAGGTCTTTGCCGGCACAGTGACTGCAATTTCGCCGGTGGTGACGCCGTCGAGTCGCAGTGTCGATATTCAAGCCACCTTTGACAACCCAGATGCCGTTTTACGGTCAGGTATGTTCGCACGCGTGAGCCTTGATCAAGGTGAAGAAACGCAAAATGTCTTGCTGGCACCACAAAGCGCGATTCAATTTAATCCGTATGGCAACGCGGTATTCGTGATCCAAGAGCAAGACGATGCATTGACGGTACAACAGCGCTTTGTACAAACGGGCGCGCGCCGCGGTGACATGATTGTGATTAAAGACGGCCTTCAACCCGGTGACCGTATCGTTACCTCCGGCCTCCTCAAGCTCCGTAACGGCAGCAACATCAAGATCAGTGATAATGAACGTGTTCAGCCGAGCGAAGATCTTGATCCCAACGTTGTGAATCAATAGGAGCCATTCGATGCGATTTACCGACGTCTTTATCAAGAAACCCGTCTTGGCCTCCGTAGTGAGCCTATTCATTATCTTGCTCGGCTTACGCGCCATCACCGACATGAATGTGCGTCAATTCCCCGAGATCAAAAATGCAGTGGTCAATGTCTCTACCACTTATATCGGTGCAGATGCCGACCTGATCCAAGGCTTTATCACCACGCCGCTGGAGCGTGAAATCGCTGCCTCAGAAGGGATTGATTACTTAGTCTCCACATCAACCGCTGGTGTGAGCACCATCGAAGCCTATTTACGCCTTGATTACGATCCGAATGAAGCACTCACGCAGATTGCTGCACAGGTGAACAAGGTGCGCTCAGAGCTACCTGATGATGCCCGTGAGCCCGTCGTCACACTGCAGGTGGGGGAAACGGTCGCAGCCATGTACCTCGCGTTTTATTCTGACGTCCTCACTGATAATCAAATTACCGATTACTTGGTCCGGGTGGTCGAGCCACAACTGTCGACGATTCCCGGCGTGCAGCGTGCTGATGTGTTGGGTGCCAGTAGCTTTGCCATGCGAATCTGGCTCGACTCGGTCAAAATGGCCGCGTACGATCTCACCGGTACGGATGTGATTACCGCCCTGCGCAGCAATAATGTGCTTGCGACGCTAGGGCGCACCAAAGGCCAAGACGTGGCGATTGATTTAAACGCCGCCACCGACATTCATGACGTGAAACAATTTGAAGATCTGGTGATCAGCAGTGATGGCCAATCTGTTGTGCGTTTGAGTGATGTCGCGACCGTTGAGCTCGGCGCGGAAAGTTACCAAACGTCGGTGAACTTTAACGGGCTCGATGCCACCTTTATCGGCATCGAAGTTTCGCCAGATGCCAATGCGCTGGATGTGATTGAGGCGGTGAATCAGGTGTGGGATGCCGACATTACCACCCAGTTGCCTCAAGGGTTGTCGGCGTATATCGCCTATGACTCAACCGAGTATATTGATAACGCCATTGATGAAGTAGTTATATCGATTATTCTCGCCTTAGCCATCGTAGTCTTTGTGATTTATGGTTTTTTAGGGTCGTTACGCTCGGTAATTATTCCTGCGGTCGCGATCCCCGTATCGCTCATCGGCACCTTCTTTTTAATGTGGCTGTTAGGATTTTCCATCAACCTACTGACACTGCTTGCCATGGTGCTGGCGATTGGTGTGGTGGTTGATGATGCGATTATCATGCTTGAAAACGTGCACCGCCATATCGAAGAAGGCAAAAGCCGAACACAAGCCGCGCTGGAAGGCGCGCGCGAGCTGGCGTGGCCGATTATCACCATGTCGACTACCTTGGTCGCGGTGTTCCTGCCCATCGGCTTTGTCGGTGGCTTAACCGGGGTGTTGTTTGTTGAATTTGCCTTTACTCTCGCCGCGTCGGTGATCTTATCCGGCGTGGTGGCGCTTACGCTCTCGCCCATGATGTGTGCCTATGTGCTCAAGCCCTATCAAGCGGACAAAGCGACCCAAGAACGCTCCCTTGAGCATTGGCTGGATAAGCAGTTTGACCGATTGCATCATCGCTACCAACGCACACTCCATAGCTTGTTGAATACCAATGCAGTGATCCTCACGTTTGGCGCGATTGTTTTAGTGTCTTGCTATTTTTTGTTTATCACCAGTCCTTCTGAGCTTGAGCCCGCCGAAGACCAAGGGTTTGTGTTCTCCATACTCGAAGCCGACAGCCAAACCACGCTGGATGCGTTGTCTGCCAGTACCGACGAGTTAAACCGACTGATTGACGATGTACCAGAAATCGACAACGTCTTTATTATCAATGGCTCTGGCGGCACCAATAACGCAATAGCCGGTATTGTACTCGCGCCATGGGATGAGCGAGAGCGCAGTACCCAAGCGATCTTGGAAAACGAGATTCAACCCTTTATGGACAGCCAACCGAGCTTAAGCAGCTTTGCCTTGGTGCCCCCTTCACTGCCGTCTCCGGGCGGCGGCACACCGGTTGAATTTATTATCGGCTCAACACAACCCTTTGAGGCGATTAATGAAGTGGCGAACAATATTGTGGGCAAAGCGATGCAGACTGGGCGGTTTATCTTTGTCGATACCGATCTAAGCATTGACCGCCCCAAACAAACGGTCAAGATCGATCGTGAAAAGGCGGCTTTGATGGGCGTCGATATGCAACAGCTCGCCGCGGATATGGGCTCATTGTTATCCGGGGCGGATGCGGGACGCTTTTCACTGGAAAACCGCTCTTATCGAGTGATCCCCCAAGTGGCGCGTAATGAACGCCTCACACCGGAACAATTGCGCCAGTTTTATACCCGCAACCAAGACGGCGAATTGGTTCAACTATCAACGTTAGTGACCTTAGAAGAAAGTGTGCAGCCTCAAGCATTACGCGGTTTTCAGCAGCTGAATGCGGTGAAAATTTCCGGTGTACCGCGCCCTGGTGTTCCCTTGGGGGAAGCGCTGGGTGTGCTCGAAGAGATTGCAGCAACAGAATTGCCAGCAGGCTTTAGCGTTGATTATGCCGGACAGTCACGTCAGTTTATGAGCGAGGGCCAGCAACTGGTCGTGACCTTCTTCTTTGCTTTGATTGTGATTTTCTTGATCTTAGCGGCGCAGTTTGAGTCGTTTAAAAACGCGATCATTATTTTGGTCACCGTGCCAATGAGTGTCTGTGGCGCGCTGATATTTATCAGCCTAGGATTTACTACCTTGAACATTTACACTCAAGTTGGCTTGCTCACCCTCGTTGGTCTGATTGCTAAACACGGGATATTGATCGTCGAGTTCGCCAATCAGCTCCAACAAGAAGGACGGACCAAACGTGAGGCGATTGAAGAAGCGACCGCCATCCGTTTACGCCCTATCTTGATGACCACGGCAGCGACGGTGCTCGCCATGATCCCGCTATTGATTGCCTCAGGAGCCGGTGCTGGCGCCCGTTTTGCCATGGGCCTAGTGATTGCCAGTGGGATGACACTGGGCACCTTGTTCACCCTGTTCGTGGTGCCTGCCATGTATCTGTTCTTAGCCAAAACCATCACGCCGGCATCCACCGAGTTATCGCCAGCGCAGACGCATCATAGCGATTAATCGAAAAATCGTACCCATTGGGGCCACTGTAACGTGGCCCCTATTGTCTCGGGCAACAGCCTTTTATATCCGGTTACGCGCTAAGAGGACATAAAACGCGCGAGAACAAATTCCACCAGCAATCGAACACGCAAAGGCACTTGTTCTCGGTCTCGATAGAGTAAAAATAGCGTGCGCGCTCGACTGCACCATTGCGGTAACACGCGCTGTAATTCACCCTTTTCTATCAAAGGTAGCGCGGAATAATCAGGAATATAGCCGATGCCAAATCCAGCCTCCACCGCATGGGTTAACATCTGAATTTCATCCACTTCTGCACGTATACCCGTGGTGGCTTGATAATCAAACGCCTCCCCCGTTTGATGGTGTGTGAGCTCCCAAACTGTCATTGGATGACAAATCACCACCGGTTTACCTCTCAGATCACTAGGAGAGCGCACATCGTGATAGTCACTGTCAGGGCTGGCGCACAAAATGAAGTGAATATCGGTGAGCGGCCGTGCAATCCAATTTTCGACCACGGGGTTCCCGACTCGAAACACCACATCCATGCCTTCCGCTTCAATATCTATCAAGCTATTGGAAAAGTTAATATCCAGTTGAATCTCTGGATACTCACGCATAAAGTCGAAAAAGACGCGGCGTAAAAACTGCTTACCGGCATTGATCGGTGCGCTGATACGAATTTTGCCCTGAGGGTGATGTTTCTCGCTCACCAAATCATCGTTCAGTGTCTGCAACTCATCGAACAACCCTGCGGCACGTTCAAAATAGCGATGGCCAATTTGGGTCAGAGAGATACGATGTGCATCGCGATTGAGTAAACGCAGGGCAAGATCCTGCTCAAGCTGGCGAATTCGACGGCTTAGGGTGGATTGCGGCATGGCAAGCTGCTGCGCCGCGGCTTTAAAACTCCCCAACTGCGCCACGGTACAAAAACAGCGCAAATCGTCTAACGAATAGCTAGGTTTCATATTTGGAATCTACCGTTCTGATATTGTCGGTTTATTCATATTTTGAAACTTATACACTAGCGCCCATCACTCAACAAGTCAGGTCTTGCTATGACAACTACTGCTTCACTGTGGAAAGCCGTTGCCCTTCTCATTTTATGTGCCTTTTTTTGGGGTAGCACGTTTCCAATAGGTAAAGATGCGCTAAATGAAGTGAATGCGCTCACCTTGGTCTTTTGGCGCTTTGCCGTCGCCGCGATTTGTCTAGGCTTTTATCTCAAACTCACCCGTACCCGCGTTCCCACACTCAGCGCCAAGCAGTGGCTGTGGGCAACCACCGTCAGCGCTGTGGGGATTGGCGGCCTTAACCTCTGTTTGTTCACCGGACTCGAGTATACCCAAGCGACCAATGGGTCATTAATCATGGCGCTCAGCCCGTTAGTGACTTCACTTATCGCCTGTATCGCGATTCGTGCATTGCCGCGTAAGGGACAAGTTTTCAGCTTGGTGGTGAGTTTATCGGGCGTGCTCGTGGTGATCACCAATGGGCAGTGGCAGATGCTCAGCCAATTAAACTTTAACCAAGGTGATCAGATGATTTTCACTGGCATGTTTGCATGGAGTGCGTACACCTTCTTCAGCCAAGGCATTGGCCGCTGGATGCCGGTGATCCCCTACACGTTTTTAGGTATGCTCAGTGGTGCGACTGTGATTGGCATCATGTGTGCACTTACCCCAAAGGTTCATCCGTTTGGCGAAGTGCTCGCAGCCACCCCATTAGCCGTCTCCGAACTCCTTTATATCGGTGTGCTGGGTACTGTCGCTGGTTACTTACTCTGGCTCAACGGCGTGCGCCATCTCGGCTCTGCCAATGCAGCACTCTTTTTTAACTTTGTGCCTGTGTTCGCGGTACTCACCGCGTTTTTGATGGGACAAGCCGTGAGCCAACTTCAGGTGGTGGGCATTGTCATTGTAATCGCAGGACTGTTGCTGCCACGCCTTCCTCACCCACGCCAATGGCGCGTTGCACGCTCTGCTTAGCGGTGTCGCTATTATACCTCTGAGTGCATCATGAGTCGCGCGCGGTGACTCGTTTTCATCGCGTGCAACTCATGCCTCATCATAGGGTTATCCGCCGAATCGGGTGACACGATAGGGTTGCATATCCACATCCGTGGCCTCCCCATCCATCATTTGCCCTAATAATTTCCCGGTGACCGGCCCTAACGTAAATCCTTGGTGGCCGTGACCAAAGGCAAGCCATAACCCTGTACGTTGCGGCGCCTCACCTATCACCGGTTTCATGTCCGGCATACACGGACGTCCGCCTTTCCACGGCGTTTCATCAATACGCGCGCCAATAGGATATAAAGCTTTCGCTTCATGCTCTGCTGCTTGCAGCTGGCTTTGATCCGTGGGGGCGTCCAAGGCGGTTAACTCTGCGCCCGTGGTCAAGCGGATACCTGCACGCATAGGTGCCAGCAAATACCCCACTTCCGCATCCATAATCCAGTGATTAAGTGGCTTTTTCTCATCGCATTGGTAATGCATGTGATAGCCACGCTTGGTAAACAAAGGGACCTCTAGACCTTGTTGACGCAACCAGTAAGAGGACCAAGGGCCCATTGCCATTACGACTTGGTCAGCATGTAACTGACCGTCATCGGTTTCGATAACCCACTGCTCGCCTGCTTGTTTCAATGCCTGCAAGTTCGCGCGTTTAATCTCGCCGCCTTTAGCAATCACATCGTCAGCATAGGCCTTGACCAAAGCGCCTGGGTCGGTGACTGTCCAAGGTTGTTTCCAGTGGATCGCGCCCGCCAGCGAAGCCGTTAAATTTGGCTCCATCGCCGTGATCTGTGCTGCGTTTAGCACCTCATAGTCAACGCCATAGTTGGCACGATCTGCGGCGGCACGCGTGCATTCATCATCTAAGGCTTTTTGCGTGCGGAAAAGCTTGAGGTAACCTTCCTTACGAATCAAGGACGCTGCGTTCGCGGAGGCAATCATTTCCTCATGAGTGTCTAACGACTGCATAATTAACGCCGCGTACTCTGGCACCAATTGTTTGTATTTACTCTCACTGGAATAATGCCAGTATTGTAATAACGGATGGGCGGCTCGGATAACGCTCGTAGGACGGTAACGAATATCGACCGAGCGATTCGGCAATACGCGCAATAAGGTGGCAAGGTCGCGGGGAAATGCGTAGGGTCTAACCGCCTCGCGCTGAATAATCCCGGCATTACCAAATGAGGTTTCTTGTCCGGGGCTTACCCTATCGACCACGATGACCTCATACCCGCGCTTTAAAAGGTGCCATGCCACAGAGACACCTACCATGCCTGCACCTAATACCACTACCCGCTTTGCCATACTTCACTCCCTGAATAACTTGAAATTATGTTTTTAGTGTACTTTGCTTGTCATTATGCCGTTGTGTGCTTTTTGCACATAAGTTACAAGCTTTTAACCAATGCAGGTAGAGGTATTTAACAATCAATCTCACACTTTTTCGACCATCCCCGCCCCTGTCAGACAAGCTCAAGCAAGTAAGTCTTTGTCAATGAAACAATTCATTGTTCTTACTGATTCCAGCTAGCTAGCGCACACTTCCAGCAGAGAAACAGGGGCAAGTGGTTACTATTTAGACCTAGCTATGTGAGAGTGACAAAACACATTCGACGTAAAAGGAAGCAATATGGCTGACTATGATCCAAACAAAGGCTTCGTCGCCATTCTAGGATGGAGCCTCAATGCAATTGATGCGATTAGCCGTTTCGATCGTAAATATGTCGTTGTTGCCCCAACATGGGCAGAAGAGTATGCCAAAGAGCATGATATCCCCTACCTTCCTTGGGACTTTGAGCGCCTCAATGACCGTTCCTTTGAAATTGCCACCACCCTACAAGAAATGGGGGTCGATGTGGCGATTCCTCTGTTCGAAGAAACCGTAGAGTGGGCCGGCGCCATTAACGCCGTGCTGCTCAAAAACCCTAAGCTGATGGGACAGTCTCTTCTGTTCCGCGATAAATCCTTAATGAAACGCCGTGCACAAATCGGCGGTATTCGGGTTGGGATCTTTGAAGAAGCGCAAGATAAATCCGACGTGGTACGTTTCCTGCGCCGGGTTAACCAAGCCTTGCTGAAACTTGACGGCGACCCAAATGACCCGATCCACCTCAAAGCCTTTGACAAAGCAGGCTGCGAAGGCCACTGGGTGGTGCGTGAGCCTGATGATCTCGATCGTGTTTCCGATGAAGAGTTCCCGCTATTGATGGAAAGCCACCTCGATGGTTGGGAGTTTGCTGTCGAAGCATTTATTAAAAACCGCAAAATCCAGTTTTTAAACATCTCCGAGTACGTCACCCTCGGCTACTCTGTTTTCGTCCCGGCCTCCCCCGAGTTGGAAAAATATCGGGAAAAAGTGACCCAGGAAATCGAGAAGCTGATCGAAGCGTTTGATATTGATTTCGGCTTTATCCATCCAGAGTACTTTGTTACCAACGATGGTCAGATGTACTTCGGTGAAGTAGCCTACCGCCCACCCGGTTTCCAAGGCTTTGAAATTATTGAACGTGTTTATGACTTTAACTGCTATCAAGCGATGGTGGTAGCGTTTGACCCTAAAACAACTGACGAAGAACTCAACGCTTTCTTCCCAACGCCTATCAAAGATGCCAAAGGCGTCGCCGGTACCTTTGGGGTATATCCAAGACGCCGAGTGGTAAGCCAGCTAGCCATACCTGAAGAGACCGAGAATCACGAGTACTTTGAGTTTCATGAGCTGCAGTCGCCTATGGAGGGGAAAGTGCCTAAACGCAGTGCATTTGGCACACACTGGGGTTTGCTACACTTTTATGGTGACGACCCGCATGTTATGCGTGACTTATTAAAAGCACAGGAAGACCTTGATTTCTATGTCTAGCTTACTCAATAAGCTTGATCATGCCGTTGAACAACTTGGTCAAGTAAGCTCCATCGCCAAGGCACGCCACCAATTTCACGTGATTGATATTTGTGGGCGTGTATTGGCACAGGATGACGGCATTAATCAACTGTACTCACGGATTGTCACTCTCACTGAGGCAGGCCTTTTTGAGGGAACAGATTGGGGGCAGCCCGAGTATCTCGTACCGAATCTCGTGCCAGATACGCTCGCGCATGCCGACAAAGCCACCGTGGTGCTAGATTGTCTCAGCCAGCTTCGAATGCTGGCTATCGTCGAGGGGAAGCTCTCTTCCCCGCCTTTTTCCCAACAAGAAGCACATCAATTTCTTGCCAGAGTATTAAGCCTCAATTTATCACTCGTAATGGGTCTTACCGATGAGTCGAGCCGTATTCGACTCGGTGCAACGGCGCCCGCTATTAGTACTTTATATCGTTTTATTCTCAGCCACTTGGGCTATGAAACCATTCTCAGTGAACTGGTTGATGAAGTTTGGCGTGTACTCGCGCAGCGCCCCATTCAGGTCAATCCAATTAAGGCGATGATCAATCAGATCTCTATTTTGGTGTCGCAGGAGCAGATTAACCTCGGTGAAGCTAAGCTCGGCATCGATCGTCTTGTCAGTGCGTTATACGGCCCAACCCAGGGCTGCTATGACGATCCGGGGTTGGACGCGTACTGTGAGCGTCTGAATGCAATGGACAGCAATGCTTTACAACAAGAGGCGTTGGGATTTGCACGTGCGATGCATGATGTCGGTTTAGCATCTGATTACCACGCCATATTTTTACGATGGTTATTGGACAATGAGGGAAGCGACACACTCCCCACCGCGCTAGGTTTAAGTAATACTGGCTTAGACTGCCTAGTGACCTATCGTCAGCTGGTGCACACACTGGTCCAGGAAGCCATTTATCCGCAAACCGCGCAAGCTGTGTATGGTTTGGCAATGATGCTTGAACGGGGTGTTCTGTTCGATGCGCCTGTCGCCCCGAGTCTGTGGCGTCAGATTCATCTCAACCTACACCCAGACGTCGCCCATACACTGACCTTGGCCTTTGGTGAGCAACTCCCCGCTCGCGTTCATCTGTTAGCGGGTGTCATGTCAGTGCTTGGCCAGCCGCTAGGTGTGGCTCAAGGCAACAACCCGACTTGCCAATCGGCACGTGCAATATCCATGTGGGCGTATAATGACCCTGATTACTTACTCAACTGTATCGTTCAAGTTGCTTGTAATCAGAGCCTACGCATGCATTTTGAAGGACAGTCGTTAGACTCTCACACCCTCTTACAGGGGCTGAGTACCGCACTGCCATTCGATACTGACCCTGTGTCAGTCGTTCTGGTGCCGCATTTGGATAAACTTTACATCGAAATGGGCCGGCTTTGTGTCAACCGAGAGGAAGACCCCCATAAGTGGATCAATCCAGAATTTCATGGTTGGTACGTGGGGCGTGAGTTCATGATTGCCGTTGACGTTAAAACAGGACAACTGAAAGAGTTTGATAGTTTTATCGAGCGCTTCTATCGCAGTTATCATCCGCTTTATAACGGCAATATTCCCGTTATACATCCCCAGCCGGTTGGGATCGCAGTCACCAGCAGCCAGGGCCGATTTGTCGGCTGGCACGCGATCACCTTGATACGTATCGCCCTTGACCAAGACAGCGTGATGCGGGTTTATTTTTACAACCCCAATAACGATAGTGGTCAAGATTGGGGACACGATGTGGTGGTGTCAACGCAAGGGAAAGGAGAGCAATACGGGGAAGCTTCCTTACCCTTTGAGCAATTTTTATCTCGACTATATCTGTACCATGATGACACGATTCAAGTTGGTATAAAGAGTCCTCTACCCAGCGAAGCTCTCAATAAAATCAAGCGCATGGCGTTTGAAAGCTGGGCACAAGAACGCATAGAAAACAGCACAGATGCCGTTGTTAATGGCTAAGCATCAACCTGTTCAGTGGTCTCGAAACCACTGAACAGGTGTTTATTATTTATCCCCTCAGGCCTTTAAGTGTCAAAGGTTTATCCCCACCTCTTATCTATCGTTGATAAAAAATGAGGCTTAAAAAACCATGGATGCGCCAGATTCATCACTGAAAACACCGCCTCAGATCACCAACGCTGAGGGGAAAACGCGTCGTGTAGGCGTTGAGATAGAGCTCAGTGGCTTAGAGCTGGATACCATTACGCGTTTAGTGGCGGATTTTTTCTCCCTACACATCAAGCGAGGGGGTCGATATGATCGCCGCTTGAGCGGAGACAAAGCCGGAGACTGGGTAGTGGAACTCGACTATGCCAAGCTCAAGCGCTTGGGACAAAGCGATCGTAGTGAAAACACCGTGACCAATCGACTGGATCAATCCGCCGAAGATCTATTGGCATGGGCGGCAAAAGCCTTTGTCCCCGTGGAAATTGTCGGCCCGCCTCTGCCACTTGACCGCCTGCAAGAGGTTGACCAACTCATTGCTCATCTGCGTCAACAAGGTGCCGAAGGAACCGAGGACAGCCCAGTTTATGCGTTTGGCATGCAGCTCAACCCAGAGCTGCCTGATTTAACCGCCAAAACGATTTGTGCTCATTTAAAAGCATTTTTATGTTTGTATGACTGGCTTTTAAAGCGTGCTGATATTGATTTATCGCGGCGTCTAACCAACTATGTCGACCCTTTCCCGAAAGCCTATATTGAACGCGTGCTAGCCGCTGATTATTGGCCGGATCTCGATACCCTAATCGACGACTATCTGATTGATAATCCTACACGCAACCGTGCGCTAGATATGCTGCCCTTATTCACTCACCTTGATGCTGAGCGAGTGAATAAAGTGATTGATGATGGGCTCACACAAGCGCGGCCAACGTTTCATTATCGGTTGCCGGACAGCAAAGTCAGCCGACCCCATTGGGGCATTCACGAAGCATGGAACGATTGGGTGGAAGTCGAAAAACTCGCCGCCGATCCTGCACGACTGGAAACATGCTGCAAAGCCTATTTGGGCTATCTCAACGACCCATTGGCGCGTATCGTTAATAATTGGGCGGAAAAGGTGCACAATTTATGGATAAACCCGTCATCGCAATAACCGGCCCTAGCAAAGGCGCAAGGCTGCCACGTTTTTTTGTCGCCGCGGCAGTCAAACTTTATGGAGGCAAACCGTTACAACTGCACCCCGGCACCACCTTAGATCCAGACGCCTATCAAGGCGTGGTGATTACTGGCGGGCACGATGTTGAGCCTGTGCTGTACGCCGCCGAGCCCGAAGTGAAACCCAACTACGACTCTGAACGCGATGCGCTAGAGAGCAAAGTTATCAAAAGCGCATTGGCGAGCCAAAAGCCCTTGCTGGGCATTTGCCGTGGTGCGCAACTTCTCAACATCTGTTTGGGCGGCACCTTGCACCAAAGCTTGCGCGAGCAACGCAAAAAAACCTCTCATCGCTGGACAGTGTTCCCGATGAAAACCTTGTGTATATTGCGTGATGTCAACGGCCATATACAGCAACGGTTGGGGCAAGGCAGACGCAAAATAAACAGCCTACACAACCAAGCGATTAACGCGTTAGGCGAGGATTTGACGGTAAGCGCACGTGATTTAGATGGCATTGTACAAGCCATTGAGTCGCCCAACCGCCCTTATACACTGGGGGTACAGTGGCATCCAGAATTCTTGCTTTATCTTCGCTGTCAGCGTGCGCTGTTTAAGGGCCTAGTCGAGCACGCAACGCGCTTCCAGCAGCGACAAGCGGCATCTCAGTAAAGATGTCTGTTAGTTGGTGAAAAACAAAAACGCCGAGGCACATTCGCTCGGCGTTATCAGGTAGCGACTAACGCTTTGACCGCGCATTCAGTCGCTTCTCTATTTGGCGTTTTTCCCACTTATCACCAAAGAGATCGACAATGCCCAGAGCACTGACGCCGTGGCTGACCACTGCAATCCCCCATCCCATTGCTGCCCACCAAGCCCAATAATAGCCTGGGTTAGTTTGCCAGTTGATAATAAACAAAATCACCATCACGACCACATAGCGCGTCAAATGAGAATAAAACCCGCCGAGGGCACGGACGCGATTGGCAATCACTCTTTCTTCTGGACTCATTGAAGTATCTGCCTGCATGTCTGTCTCCTTTTGCAAATCACTAATGTCGATATCAAACACAGCAGCCAACGATTTCAGCGACTCCAATCCGGGTTTGTGGCCGCGTTCGATACGTTGAATCGTTCGAACACTTAGTCCACTAAATTGTGCTAATTGGTCTTGCGACCACCCTTTTTGAACTCTGAGTGCTTTCACGTTCATCCTTGCTCCTTTGTGCTCTTCCCTAGCGACACTATGCAAAATGGGGGCGACATTACCACGACAGCACCCCGACACCTTAACGACAGTTGTTTAAAATCAATCACTTAGAAATAAACACCGACCGATAGCCAATCCGTATATTTTACCCTTAGCAAAAGGTATCAATATACAAAGCTTCGACTTTATCGCGCGCCCACTGCGTTTTACGCAAAAATTTCAACGATGATTTCATCGAAGGATCGTTAGAAAAACAGTTCACATTGATATGTTGGTAAAGGCCTGACCAACCATAGTGTTCAACCAAACGGGTCAAAATGGTTTGTAGGGTTAACCCGTGCAGCGGGTTATTGGGTTGTGTATCCATAAGGGTTCTCAGCAACTCGAGCACGCGCTCGTCAATAAAAGCGCTACTTTACGTGACGATATTGCAAAACGCGAATTTAACCACGGTAGCGCGCCAGCTTATAATCAAGGTTTAGCTTAATCGCCGGCCATTCGCTTTCGATAATCGAGAACACAACGGTATCACGGTATACGCCATTCACGATCTTGTGGTTACGCAACACACCATCTTGTTTGGCCCCTAAACGGGCAATGGCCGCACGCGATGCCTGATTCAACCAATGGGTGCGAAACTCAACGGCAATCACCCCCAAGCTTTCAAATGCATAAGCGAGTAATAACCGCTTACACTCGGTGTTTACCGACGATCGGTGATAACTGCTGGCGTACCAAGTGTAACCAAGTTCCACGCGCTTATTGGCGGCATCCGCATTGGCCAATCGTGTTGACCCAATCACTCGCCCCGATTCTTTCTCAATCACGGCGAACGGCAATGCTTTATCTTTCGCTTTTTCGTCCAAGGCGCTAGCGATGTAGCCTTCCACCGATTCTGCGTTCGGGACCGAGGTATACCAAAGCTCCCAAAGCTTTCCATCGGTAGCGGCTTCAACTAATGCATCCGCGTGCGAGGCAGATAAAGGAACCAAGGAAACCGTGTCACCGTGCAATATGATGTCATCTTGAATAAAAAAGCGTTCCATGCTCATTATTTAGTCCTCACTATTTTTCATTCCGCCACTTTTGCATAAACCACAGTGCTAGAAATCGCACCGCTCGGCAGGATACGGTCATTGATAAGTATCGCTTCTTGATGATAACCACAGCGCTCGGCTACCGCACGGCTGCGGGTATTTTCGTAGGCAGTTTTGATTTCGACACGCTTGGCATTAAGGTCATTAAACGCGTATTGCTCTAGCGTTCGCACCGCTTCACTCATATAGCCAAGGCCTTCTTTGGAGCTCCGCAGCCAATAGCCTATTTCAAAATAAGGAATCGCGATGTTGCGGATGATTAAGCTGATCACACCCACCAATTGCCCCGTCGATTTTTCAAAAATCGAGTAGCGTAGTTCATTGATAAACATGTCGAAGTCATCAATCGCTTGTTGGGTGTTTTCAATCGAGCTCGATTCGGTCAACGCGTGCGGAAGCCAATCCATAAAAGGCGCAAGGGTGTGCTGACTTTCCAACACGGCTTCTAAAATGAAAGGCTGATGGGTCATATTGGGTGCCACCAGCAACAGACGGTCACTGTCCAATTGGTCTACGCGCGGGGAATCATCCATTAATATCCACCCAGTACCGAGCCAATGATTCATTGAACACTTCACCATTGATGATGTTTTCCAACGTGCCGCCATTGGCTTCAATTACTTGGCGCGATGCCATATTGTCTTCATTCGCGGTAATTAGAGCGCGAGTGATCCCCAGCTCTCTCGCCTTGGGCAGTGCTAAGGCTAACATTTGCTTGCCACATCCGCGTCCACGATATGATGGCGCAATGTCGTAGCCAATGTGTCCAGCTTCTTGGGTTAGAAATGGCGTATTGATGTGATGACGGATCCGAATCGCGCCAATGATTTGTTGCTCAGCATCAAGCAGCCAAAAATGACTACACGGCACATACCCTTTACGAAGGTTTTTACCCAATGACTCATCCGTTAACCGCGTCACGTAAGTGGGGAAATCGTCTTTCCCCGACCGATAGTAATCGGCATTGTCGGGGTCAAACTGAACAAAATCATCATAAAAACGTGTAAAGGCTGCTTGGTGATTGAGTGCGGGGACGACTAATTCCATGTGCTTGTTCCAAGTCCTATAATAGAACTAGGCTATCTCATTGATATTGAAAAATAAACACTTATTGGCCGCCTATCATCCGCCGCCTTAGCGCGCCCTGCTCGCCACACAGGAGTGATTGAATGGTTGATTGCCGCGCATCACTGCCAACGCATCACCGCATCAAACGTTTGACAATGTTGAACCGCTTGCTCCGCCTCTTGCAGATAAACTTGCTGGGCACTTGAGGTTGGATAGGTTAAATACTCGGAACATTTCGCGCTTTGACCATTACCCACCACAATCTTGGCGCCTGGTTGCAAGGTGCACTGTACCAATTTATCGAGCGGCGACCATTGATAACAAATCTCATAGTCTTGGCGATAATCCGCCACCAAGCCAGACGGGTGTGATAACGCCCACCAGTGACCAAACTGACTATGCGGGTTGGTGCTATTCCACGCACGATACACTGTTACCCCTTCAGTCGCCTGATATACCTTGCCTTGGCAAAGCTTCCCTTCCAATGGCTGACCCAGCGACGCCGCCAGTAGCGCTGGATCGTCCACGGCTACAAACTTATCTGCCCATGCGCTTGGCAACGCCGTGCTACCGACACATTCTGCAGCGTCGGTCGTTTCATTACCAACGGGCGTACTGGTACACGCTTGCAGTGTAACGATCAGTGCGCCAAGCAGTGCTTTTTTCATCATCCTTGCTCCCATTCGTGTCGTAATATGGCGTAAACCACCGTATCCCACCACCGTTCTTTAAAGAAACGATGCTGATGAAAATGGGCCTCTTGTCGCATGCCAAGTGAACGACAAAGCTTGGTTGCAGCGAGATTATCGTTAATGGTCTCAGCGTATAACCGATGCACGCCCAGACACTCAAAACCGAAGTTGGCCAGTGCGACAGCCGCCTCTCTCATTAGCCCCGCGCCTTGCGCCTCCACAGCTAAGCCGCACCCGATGGATGCTTGATGGTTGTCCTCAAGCCTTAAACCGACAGTGCCAATACATTTTTCTGATTGCTTGCAGATAACCGCCAACTGATAAGCCACGCGTGGATTTGCGTTGGCTTGTTCGATAAAGCGCGCGTGTAAGTCTCGGTATGTCTCTGGCTGGCAGTCCGTTTCGCTATAAAAACGCTGGTACTTCTGGTGTTGCGTTAAGTGAACAAACGCCTCTTCATCGCTTGGCTGCATGTCACGCAGCACTAGTCGACGTGTTTCAATCATAAACATCCTTGTCTCTCTTGTTGTTTTAGCTCAGCGCCTTGACCATGGTGGTGGCGCCTGAAAAGCCGACTAACCATTTTAGGTGCGGAAAGCGCTCTTCTTTAGTGGCGACAAAGCCTTTGGCTTGATAAAGCTTGCGGGCTCTGGGGTTACTATCAATCACATCCAACCGAACGCTTTCAAAGCCATGCGCTTGGGCATAATCCATAATGGCATCCAACAATTGGGAGCCAATCCCCTGCCCGCGTACCGCGCTATCAACAGCAATGCCATCCATCACCAATTCATTGGGTGCCGCTTTACGCTCAAACAGCGCCAATACTGCACAGGCCCAAGTACCCTTGATGAGCCCCAAGCTATCGATCAGTTGTTTTGCGCCCATACCCTGTGTCAACGCGCCGGCTTGGGTTTGAAACCCGGCCAACCCCACTACCTTGCCGTTTTGCATAGCAGCAAACGAAAAGTTTGGGACAAAACATCGGGACAGCATCGCCACGCGCGCTGCCTGATTAGGGATTGCCCGTGCGAACTTCATCCCAAACGCCTGCTCATAGAGCTCAGCCACTTTTTGTGCTTGCTCAAGCGGCCATCCTTGCTGGATCGCTATATCCATTGGATCCCCCAGTTTTTTCCTAGATTAAAAAAGCCACACATTTATCTTGACGTAAAGATTAATGATGTTTATCTTTACGTCAAGATAAACAATTAATAATAACTTAATCAGTTCAGCATGGTTTAACCACAACCGTATGACCGCCGCATCCTTTTACTGGTTATCGCGCGGCACAAGGACACACAGGAGTCATGACATGGAAACTAACACAATGAATATAATCGTATTTGGTGCCACAGGCGATATTGGCAGTCGAATTGTGGCAGAAGCGTTGCAACGTGGGCATAAGGTCACGGCAGTAACACGTAACGAGGCAGCATTCAGCAAGCTACCCGACACCGTAACGCCTGTCGCCGTCAATTTGAACGATGCGGACAAGGTGGCATCGGTAATGGCTGATCATAATCTTGCCATTACGGCGTTACGCCCACCGACAGGCGAAGAAGCACAGTTACCCGTGTTAACCCAAGCCGTCGTCCAAGGCGCAGCACATCATCAAATGCGCGTTCTGATTGTCGGCGGTGCCGCTCGACTGATGATTCCCGGCACTGACGGTGAAACCGTGTTAAACGCAGAGGGCTTTCTTCCCGCCTCAGCCGTTGAGATAGCACGCGCGTGCCAAGTGCAATATGAGCAATGTTTAGCCAGCCAAGATGTGATTTGGAGCTACCTCTCACCTGCCGCCATGATCGCACCTGGTACTCGCACCGGTCAGTACACATTGGGGACAGACACCTTAGTGACAGATAGTGACGGACAATCTCGCATTTCGATGGAAGACTTCGCGGTCGCTATGCTTGATGAAGCCGAAACACCTAAGCATCTGCAGCAAGCATTTACAGTCGGTTATCAGTAATCAAAGCAAAAGCCAGCGGCCGAGTGTAGGCGCTGGCTTTCACTTTCCGATATGTAGCGCTAATCAGCATCATTGCTGAGCCACTGCTGTTTTTGCGTCACCTTGTCACAAATGTATTCACCAATCGGCATCGCAGAGGTCGCTGCCGGCGATGGCGCATTACACACGTGTAAACTCCGCGCACTCTCAGCAAACAGAAAGTCATGGACCAAGGTGCCGTCATTTAACACGGCTTGAGCACGGATCCCCGCTGGATACGGAGTCAAATCCTTAGCTTTTATCGCTGGGCAATACTTGTTCACCTGCTTGACATAACCCGGCTTCCACCAGGAATTTTTCAGCTCAACCAAGCCGGCTTTTAGATTATTGATGGTGACTTTCCAAAACCCAGCAAAGGTCAGCATTTGCCAGGTATCTTTTAGACTGACATTCACCTTGCCATAGCCTTCACGCTTCCAGCCTTGCACCGCGTTAGGTCCAACCGTAATGGAGCCGTCTATCATCCGCGTGAGGTGAACGCCTAAAAAAGGTAAATCGGGATCGGGAATCGGATAGATAAGGTGATTAACAAAGCCTTGGTACTGGCTCGCAAGTTGATAGTATTCCCCGCGGTAAGGGATAATTTGAAACGCTGTCGGGATCCCCATCATTTGGGTCATTCTATCCGCCATCAACCCACTGCATGTCACCACAAATTGACATTGAATCGTCAGACGCTCCCCGCTTGCTTGGCAATGGAGAGTGACTTGTTCAGCCGCTTCACTGGCCCCTATCACTTCTGTACTGAGTTGGGTGACACCGCCGAGCGCTTCAAACTCACACACCATTTGCTCAGTCACCCGCCGATAGTCAACAATGCTGGTCGCACGAACCGCTATGGCACCCAAGCCTTTAACATTCGGCTCTTCAGCATGAAGCTCCGCCGCATCCAGCCAGCGCACGTCGATATCATTGGTTAAGCATCGCTCATAGAGCGCCTGCATCCGAGCCATCTCTTGCTCGTTGGTGGCGACCAATAGCTTGCCACAGTTCTCCACCGCAATATCGTGTTTGGCACAAAATTCAACGGTCAGCGCCGCTCCTCGTTTACAGAAATCGGCTTTTAAACTGCCTGGTGGATAATAGACACCCGCGTGGATCACGCCACTGTTATGCCCAGTTTGGTGCTGGGCAACACTTGCCTCTTTTTCCACCAGCAATACGGAGCAGTCTGGGTATCGCTGCTTTAATTGCCAGGCTGTGGATGCGCCAACAATACCACCACCGACAATCACATAATCATAAACAGATTTCATATACGCCTCATGACACTGGCAGTTGAGATTGTTGCAACTGATACTTGCGCCCACTGTATATAAACAGGCCCACAAACCCAACGACGCTCACTAAGCGAAGCCACAACGGGATATCGTGCCACACTAACAAGGCACCAATCATTAATAAGCAAAGGCGGCTTACCCAATTAATCGGGCCTTCAAGATATCCTTCAATCGCGCCAATTAAGGCATAAGTGCCAATAATGGCAAAAAAGCCAACCTCTAACACCGAGACGATATCCCAGCTGACCAGGCCAGTATAAGCAATGAGCAAAGGCACGAGATACAAGCCTTTAGCAATTTTCCACGCCATCAGCCCCGTGCGCATCGGTGGGGTTTTAGCAATGGTGGCCGCGGCAAATGCCGTCAAACAAAACGGCGGGGTCACGTTACTGTCTTGCGATAACCAAAAAATAATTAAGTGGGCGGCGAGCAGGGCCAAACTGACGGCCTCCAGCCCTAAGCTTTGCTCTAACAAGGTTTCCATAAAGTCAGCCGGCACTAAGGCAACCATTTGCTGCGCGGTTTCCATGGTCATTGGCGCATTTAAAAGATCGAGTTTGTCTGGGGCAGCCAACATAAATATCGCCTTGGCTTGCTCGGGAAGTTGGCCTGATACCAGCAGCTCCAACAATTGGTTTTCAGCGATCAGCTTATACAGAGCCGGTGCCGACAAGGTGCCCAGTACGATATAGGCAGCGGTCACTGGTAATCCCATCCCTAACACTAACGAGGCGATAGCAATTAGCACCAGCATCATAAAAAGATCACCGTTCGCCCAACCATCAATCATCAGCGAGAAAGTATTGCCGATACCCGTGGTACTGATCACATTCACCACCAAACCAATGCCCACGAGTAAGATGGCAGTGGTGGCCATATTTTTTGCCCCTTGCGCCAAGGCCTCGATGATCGCTTTCGGCCCCATCCGGTGCTCTTTGGAAAACCAGGAAGCGAAAATCACAGAAAGAATCGAAATACCCGCGGCATAGGTGGGTGTGAAACCTTTAATCAGCAAGGTGACAAGCACCGCAAGCGGGATAAGGTTATGCCAACCGCGGAGAAGCACCATCAATAAAGAGTCCTCGGTGGTGACAATCTTTTGCACGCCACTGCGCTTTGCTTCAATGCGCACAAAAAAGCTCACAGAGAGAAAGTAGATCAGCGCAGGAACCAGTGATACAGCAATAATGTCAACGTAAGGAATTTGGGTGTATGAGGCCATGATAAACGCCCCCGCCCCCATTACGGGCGGCATTAATTGCCCCCCAGTTGAAGCCGATGCTTCGACCCCAGCAGCAAAGCGCGACGGAAAACCGGCTTTTTGCATTAAAGGAATACTGATCACCCCAGTCGATACGGTATTCGCTACGCTCGAGCCTGACACTGACCCCATTAACCCAGAGCCAATCACCGCAATAAAACCCGGCCCGCCAATAATCTTACCCGCGGCCGCACGGGCCACGTTGATGATATAATCTCCAACCCCAGAGCGGACAAGAAAGGCGCCAAATAAAATGAACATAAACACGAACGTCCAGCTAATCCGGGTAATCGCGCCAAACATGCCTTCCGAGGAGTAGTAACTGCGATATAACAGGGTTTCAAGGCTCAATCCGGGAAAGTGAAAAATCCCCGACGCCCACTCGCCCCACAGCACGACATAGCTCAAACACACCATAATCAGAATGGGAATAAACCATCCCATGGTACGACGAATCAGCTCCACCACGATGATGATCGCTAAGCTGGCGAACACCCAATCGGCAGTGACAAATTTTACCCCACGCGCGTACAACGCGTCCTCGGCATAAGGGATATACAACAGACAAGCCACTGCACCTAACGCAATAAAAATATCGACCGCCAGCGCTATTTTATTCCGCTTCAAAGAGATATGGCCCGGATACCACAGTGCACAAATCACCGCAAACCCCGCAAAGTGGGTCGCCGAAATCCATAACTCCGGTAGTGTTGATAACGTATTGAACCAAATATGCAATACAGACAACACCACGCCCAGCACAGTGATGGTGGTGGTCACCCACGGAAAATCATCGCGCGTGGGTAATTCAAATTTCTCCAGCGCTGTTTCATCAGGCTCTTGCTCAACAGGTTCGTGCTCTCTTGGCTCGCTCATCCCTTTACTCCAAGCAGTATCCGCGTTTCCATGCAGTATTTGATCTCGATAGGCGCTCCGAGCTATCCCGGAGCGCTATCGCCTTATTCCATTACCAGTTCAGACGGGATATCGATACCCACTTCTTGGTAATAGCGTGCTGCACCTGGATGCAGCGGCACAGGCAAACCAGCGATCGCTTTTTCAATCGCCATCGCTTTGGTGGCTTTATGAATGCCTTGAAGGAAAGACAAGTTCTCGTAAATAGCCTTGGTGAGCTGATACACATCCTCATCGGAAAGATCTTTACGCACGGCCAAGAAGTTAGGTTGAGCAATGGTGGTGACCGGCTTATCCAGCTCAGGATAGGTATTAGCAGGAATTTCGTACTTGGTCCAAAGGTTGTATTTACCGTTAGCCGCTTTGATTTGCTCGTCAGTAAAAGACAGGATAGAGATATCATTCCCCAGTGCGGCGAACGCTTGGGTAACTGCGCCAACCGGCACCCCCGCTGGGGTATTCATGCCATCAATGGTGCCATTTTGTAGTGCGCTGGCACTGCCACCATAACCCATGTAAGCCAAATTAAAGGATTCCGGATCCACGCCGAGTCCCTTCATAATCTGGCGACCTGAGTTTTCGGTACCTGAATTCTTCTTACCAATCGAAAATTTTTCACCTTCAAGGTTACTCAAATCACTCACGGTGCCCGTTTCTGCCAGCTCACTGCGCACAATAAAGTGCTCAACGTTTTGCCAAAGCATAGACACAGAGCGCAGTTGATCTTGGCGGCCACTTTCAGCATATGGCCCCTCGCCGGACCAGGCCCATGCGCCGTATAAGCCCTGCAAGATCGCAAATTGCGCTTCATCTTCGTTCAGTAGCTTCACATTCTCGCCGGAGCCAGCGGAGCTGATTGCCGACAACGAAAAATGGTGCTTAGGCGCCAGCTTGACCTTACTCAGCGTCGCCAAGGCGACACCAACGGGATAGTAGGTGCCACCGGTTGAAGCCGTTGCGAGGATATAGCTTCGGTCTTCTGCGACAGCGGTCGAGGCGAGGCTAAACGAGGCCGCGGCAAACGTCAGTGCTTTAAATAGCTGATTGATCTTCATCTTTACTCTCCATGTAGGGCTGTATTATTGGTTTACATAAATTACAAAATTATTTAACAGCAAAGCATAGATAGCAAAGGGAGTGCCAAATCTTATACCCCTGTTATAAAAGGAAATATAAGAAGAGGCCATGGATAATCAGCAAGATTTTTCTCATTTATGGCTGGGTCAATAAGCAAAATCTTGCTGATGATAGCGCCTCACTAGGCAGTCAGTCATCACAAAATGTAACCAAAGTGTGATCAACGCTTAAACGCGGCGCGTTTCGCCTTAAGCAATTTTTTGCCGATTCACTTAGGTATAGTCAGCACGGTGTAAGCCAAACTTTTTCATTTTTTGGTTTAAGGTACGGCGAGGCAAATCGAGTGCTACCATCACTTCATGAATTCGCCCTCGATGGGCGACCAAGCACTCATGCAATACCTTGCGCTCAAAGTTATGCAGTTGGATTAGAAGCGGGACATCCGACTGGATGGTTTCCATGGTCGATGAGGGACGATTCGATAAGATTTCCATCACTGAAATACTGTCATCCAAGGCAAACCGCACTGCTACGTTACGCAGCTCGCGAATATTACCCGGCCATGAATAAGACAAAATGGCGTGCCGATCAGCCTCACTGGCCAAGCGTGTCTCCGGATTGGTCTGACGGGTAAAGTGTTCAAACAAGATTAACGCATCATCGTCACGCTCTCTCAAGGGCGGAATATGAATTTGTGCCACGTTTAAGCGGTAGTACAAATCTTGCCGAAAGGTTTCATGACCACTGAGATCTTCTTTCGCTGCCGCAATCACCCGCGTGTCGATCGCTATTGACTGATTTCCTCCCACTCGCTCAACCCTTTGCTCCTGAAGCACACGTAAAACCTTTACTTGCATGCTCATCGGCATGCTCTCTACTTCATCGAAAAACAAGGTGCCTTTGTGCGCGTATTCGAGCTTACCAATCCGACGCTGATTGGCACCGGTAAACGCGCCCGCTTCATGGCCAAACAGCTCACTTTCAAATAAGTTTTCTGGGATCGCACCGCAGTTAATCGGCACCAAGCGTTGTCCACGACGTACACTCTCATTATGCAAGCTGGTCACCACCAGCTCTTTGCCACAGCCTGTTTCCCCATAAATGATCACATTCGTGTCAATGCGTGCCAGTTTTGCCACTTGCTCACGTAACTGTTGCATCACACGACTTTGCCCAATCAATACCTTTTCTAACCCGCTGATACGCGCTAAATACGCTTGCCGCTCTTGCGTCGATGCTTGCTGGCGATAAGTATCAACCGCCTCGGTAACACGCTGAGACAAACGCTCGGGCTCAAAAGGTTTTTCGATAAAATCAAACGCCCCGTTTTGCAACGCCCCCACGGCCATATCAACATCACCGTGTCCGGTAATAAACAACACAGGCGTGGCCACCTGGTGCTGCTCAAGCTCACTCAGGATCGATAATCCATCAACATCAGGGAGTTTGACGTCGCTGACCACCGCATCAAACGGGTGCTGTAGCACGGCATCCAACCCGGCTTTCCCATGACTAAATGCTGCCACCTCAAACCCTGCCAGCTCTAGCCACTGGCAGGTGGTCTGGCGAACAATATCGTCATCTTCAATCAAGGCAATGCGTGGGGGTGTTTCAGCAATCATGAGGGTTCATCCGTGATACGTTTTTCATTACGGTAGCAAAAGCCACCGATCAGAAAAGGAGCTAGCTCTCACTTTCTCATCACACTGCTTTAACATTTTTTCGGCGCACCGCAGTCTAAAACAGAATAAGAATGAGAGTGTGTTATGCATCAGGATCACCACAGCCACCAAGAAACCAGCATCAAGACGACATGGGCTCGATTAGTATTCGTCGGCATACTGGTGATTTTCTCATATGGCATCAGCCGTGAAGCGGCTTATCAGTGGTTAAGCGTACAACATCATACTGAGGTGCAGAACAAGCTTTTGGACTACATCGGTGAGGTCCGCCGTGCATTAAGACGCTTCTATCATCTGCCTTATTTGCTGACCAACCATCCTGACACACTGGCGATTGTAAAGGGCGAGCAGCATGACCCCGCCGCCTTCCAAGCAAAACTCACACAGCTCGACAAAGCAGCCAATACCGAAGGCTGGACACTGCTCTCCACATCAGGCGATGTGCTGGCGTCGAGTTTGATTGATGAACGCTTTAGCCGCCCCGATCGGTTGGCGATCGTCGAGCAAGTATTGCACCAAGGTGAAGGCGTATCATTGGTAAATAAAACCAAAGGCTATGGCCCACTCTATTATTTATCCGCCCCGGTTTTTGAGGGGCTTAACATCGCCGCTATCGTGGTGGTGCAGATTGACCTGAGTTTTCTCACCGAACAACCCATTACCAGTCAAGACATCATTCTGCTGCAAAATCGACAACAGCGCTTTTTCCTTTCAAGTAGCAGCGAGTACAACGCAGACTGGCTGAATGCAGCCCAGCTGAATGCAGCCCAGCTGAATGCAGCCCAGCTGAATGCAGCCCAGCTGAATGCAGCCCAGCTGAACGCAGCCCGGCTGAACGCGACACAAACGCCAGAACACGATAAGACACAGACGGTTAACAGGGAAACGCGTTATCTCTACGACAGTACCGCCATCAGTCAGTGGCGGCTGAATGCCACCTCCTTTCTTGGCCACACGGTAAAACTGGACGATCTAAAGTGGTCAGTGAGCTACCTTACGCCCTACAAGCCTATCAAAGGCGCGGCAAGCCTGTTCGCATGGGGAGTGGCCGCCGCACTGCTCGTGGTCATTCTGCTGTTGATTATCGGTCAACAACGCCGGCAAAAACACCGTCACCAGCAGCGTATTCAAAGCTTATTGCAAGAGTCGCAGCGCCGACTTAAACAAATGATCGATAAAACACAAGTCGGGTTACTGTTAATTGATCAGCAAGGAGCGCTGTTTGATCTCAACCCGATGGCCAAGCGGTTATTTGGCTTGCCAGAAAACAATCATCACCGCATTTTTGCTTGGGAATTATTTGATACCGGCAATCCCCATTCCACCACCCTCACCTTGCTCAAAAACCTCGATAAGCACAATGAACTGGCCGAGCTCAATGCGGTTGAAACCATGGCGCGTCGCAGCGACGGGAGCGTCTTTCCAGCGCTTTTCTCGCTCACCCGATTTCCTTGGCATGATGAGCAATACTACCTAGCGACGTTGATTGACATTAGCAAACGTAAAAAAGCCGAACAGTCACTGCAGCAGATGAACCAAGCACTTACCGAACGGGTGGAAGAGCGCACCCAAGCGCTGCAACAAGCACAAGCGCAACTGATTGAAACCAGCAAAATGGCCGCCTTAGGGAGAATGTCGAGCGCCATTACTCATGAGCTTAATCAGCCACTTACCGGCCTTCGTACCTTACTCACCACCAACACCTTGCTTGCTGAGCGCGGCGAGACAGAAAAAGTTAAAGCCAACAATCAGCTGGTGCAAAAGCTGATTGATCGTATGACCAATATGACCAGCCAATTAAAAACCTTTGCCTACAGCAAACCACAGCATCTCCATCCCGTGTCGCTGGCTGATGCCCTCAATGAGACCTTGCGTGTGTATCAAGCTCAGTTGGCAGACATTGATGTGCGAGTGCGGATGCCTCACGACACGCCCCTGATTGAGGGTGAAGGACAACGACTATTACAAATATTGGGGAACTTGGTGTCTAACGCGTGCGATGCGATGGCAAATACCGCGGCGCCGACCTTGGTGTTTGTGGTCACGCCTGCCGAAAGGACAGTCGAGTTGACAGTCAGTGACAACGGCTGCGGTGCCTCAAAAGACGTTCTTGAGACCATGTTCGAGCCGTTTGTCACTTCTAAAAAAATCGGCGACGGACTGGGTTTGGGGCTCGCGATTACCGCCAATAACGTGCGAGATATAAATGGACAGATAAGCGTCGCTCCTAATGCCCAGAATGGACTGACCTTCACACTTACTTTTAAGTCAGTCATCCCTGGTCACTAAACCGCTCGCCTCCGCGCGCAATTACAGTGCGGCAAACATAATATGCTGAGGGCCAGCCGCACCGCCCCAATACAGCTCGCCTGTATCGGTAAAGCCACCTTTTTGGTAACAGGCTTTAGCGGCCGGGTTTCGACAGTTAACGGTCAGATACACCCAATTGAAATCACCATAAGCAACGGGTAAATACGCCAGCAAGGCTTTAACCGCACCGGTACCTAATCCCTGCCCTTGATACCGCGCATCCACCACAAACATGCGCAGACCCAGCACCTTTGGCGGGCAAAAGTCATACTGAGACGCATAGTCAGTATCGAGTTTAAAAAAGCCCACCGTCTTGCCCGCTCGCTTGATCACATGGCGGTGAATGGTCTCACTGTCCTCGGCAAGAAATTCGTCTGCAGTCCCCGCAAACTTTACTTGTTGGTCAGGTAACGATACCTGGCGAACCCCCTCTGTGTCTTCATTAGTTAGCGGGGCGACACTTATATCGGTAAGCTTACTGGTGGCGTCTGGCATGTTAGCTTTCATCATCCTTGTTATTGGTATAGGGCTTGCGCGTTAGTCTTCGTGGTCAATAGCCTTTGCGGTCAATGCTGAGCACTCGAGGTTAGGGAGCACCGAAAAACGCGCTGCTTCCATAAAAAGCGGGCATAAAAAAGGGAGCCCTGCTACCCAGCGCTCCCTATCATAGCGTGCCAGTTAGGTTAAATCACTGACAATTCAACCTTAATATTGTCACGCGTGGCATTGGAATACGGGCATACTTGGTGTGCTTGTTCCACCAGTGACTGCGCGGTCTCTTTATCCAGATCGCCAACCGATACCGCCAATTTCACCGCAATGCCAAAACCGCCATCAATGGGACCAATCGACACTTCTGAGTTGATATGCGTGTCTTCCGGCAAGGTGACGCCTGCTTTACCCGCCACTAGACGAAGCGCGCCAATAAAACAGGCCGCATAGCCGGCAGCAAAAAGCTGCTCAGGGTTGGTGCCTTCACCATCGTTCCCGCCAAGCCCTTTGGGGGTTGAAAGCGCAACATCTAAACGCCCATCATCGGATTTTGCAGACCCTTCTCGGCCTCCCGTAGCGGTCGCTTTTGCTGTATAGGCAACACTTTGTAGCTCTTTCATTTCACTCTCCTGTGTTCCAGTCCGCTTGCGGCTCACTGCTTCGCACCCAGCAGGTGCGGTGAAGCCGCTTGCATCAGGTTTATTTATTTTGCATGCAAAATACTAGATCGCATGACCCAGCATTGCAAATATTTTGCGTACAAAATAAAATACTCATTAGACACACAGACAATGACAAGCCATGACCTATCCCCAATTACAGCTCAATAGCCAAATTTGCCACCGCTTGTATAAAGCCTCTAATGGGATTTCGCGCGCCTACCGTACCTGGTTGAGCGAGCTTGATCTCACCTATCCGCAATATGTGGTGATGATGGCGCTGTGGGAAGAAAATCAACTATCGATCGCCACGTTAGTCGAGAAAACGGGGATCGATGGTGGTGCGATGACGCAGATTTTGAAAAAGATGAGCGATAAAGGCTTGCTCACCATCGTGAAAGACCAAGACGATAAGCGAAAGCGATGGGTCACCCTCACGGGCAAAGGCATTGAGCTGCAGCACCAAGCCGCTGCTATCCCTGAGAAAATCCGCTGCAAGTTTCCCAGCATTGATGATGAGCAAGCCCAGCACCTGATTGCGCTGCTGGATATGATTAATCACGACTTAGGAGAAAGTGACGCATAACCGTCCGGAAAACGGCGCCCGCGCAAGACGCATCGGCAACAAAGGCAAACTATTGCTTGGTCGTGGCCCCCTTTACTGACACAATCGGCGTTGTTACCTCGATATGAACGGACAACAATGAAACTTTTAGCTCGCAACCTTGCACGCACCACCACGGAACATGAACTCCGTCAGCTGTTTTCTGAACACGGCGATGTCACCGAATGCACTCTGGTGCTGGACCAAGAGACTGGCGAATCCAAAGGCTTTGCTTTTGTGACCATGCCTGACGAGACACAAGCCAAAGCCGCAATGGCCGCCTTAAACCTCACCAGTGTTGCGAAAAGCAAAATCCGCGTGAAAATCGCGAACTAAGCAAAAAGCCCCCTTGCACTTACATCGGCTATGGGGCGGGAACGATAGCCAACACGATCATACGTGCTGGCTTTTGTTTATGGTCGAGACTTCTGTCCATGGGCGAATACTATTCAGCTGATCTTCGAGCTCATGTTCAGTAATTTCAGTATCATAGGCGATTTGAGCACGCAGCCAATAGCCCTTCGATAATCCAAAAAAACGGCATAAACGCAGGTCTGTATCAGCCGTTATAGCCCGTTTACCAGCAATAATTTGACCAATACGCTGTGCGGGCACTCCGATTTCTTTAGCCAAACGATATTGCGAAATCCCCATGGGAGTCAGGAATTCCTCTTTTAGCAACTCGCCCGGTGTGACAGCTTCTACAGTACGCATGAGCGACCTCCTAGTGATAATCAACGATTTCGACATCTTTGCACTTAAACGATCGAATCATCCTTCAGTAGTAACGCATTGCGTTAATAACGTAAAGCGTCATGAAACGATAGCTGATTGACAGCCTACGCCCGACTCGTCACTATCAAGTTTTCGGCATGTAATGACGCTCGAGCAGTAAAAATGGCAAAACCGAATAAAAAAGGCCCCACCAAAACCATCGATATTTTCTGTAAACGCTGTAATGCGCCACTGTTTAAATACCGCAAAGGCGGCAAAGGTGCATTGGTTAAGTGCTTTAAAGAAAGGATTGTTGAAGATGCCACCACCACGCCGTGTCACTGCCCTCAGTGCGAGCAGCCCTTTGCGCGTGACACCCTGGTGCGAGGCACACCAGCCTATAAATTCATTGGCGGTAAGGTATGGTTCAAATGAAGATAACCCCTTTAGGCGATACGTTCGGGGCGCAAGTCGATAATATCGACCTATCCCAGCTTTCCGAGGCTGAGTTTGCGGCGCTGTACCAAGCATTTTTACGCTACAAAGTGCTTTTCTTTCGCGAGCAGCCTCTCTCGACCGACAACCATGTCGCACTGGCAAAACGCTTCGGCGAGCTTGAGCCACCTCACCCGTTTTTCCCACATCTGTCCGACAACGACCAAGTGGTCGTAATTGAAACCAGCCGCGGCAATCCACCCAGCCAAAGCTATTGGCACACCGACATGACATGGCAAGCGGTGCCGCCCAAGTGCTCGATTTTACACGCGCAATATGTACCAGAACATGGCGGGGATACGATTTGGTGTGACATGGCAGCAGTATGGGCCAATCTAACCGACGAAGAAAAAGCCGAGCTACGCCAGCTCAACACCATTCACGCGCTACACGCCTTTGAAGGCAGCCGTTACGATCATCAAGACGCCGACGGCCAGAGTGTTGTCTCGAAACGCGCTCAAGACTACCCGCCCATTCGCCGTGCCATGGTGCAAACCCACCCTGAAACCGGCCAAGAGGTGCTATTTATTAACGAGCAATTTACTCGCGCGATTGCCGATTGGCCAGTGGCGGCTAGCCAACAACGGCTCGCGACACTGTTTAGTCAAGCACGCCAATCAAAATATCACGTTCGCTTTCGCTGGCAAAAACACTCGGTGGCAATCTGGGATAATCGCGCCACCCAGCACTACGCGGTAACCGATTATGGCGACGCGCCCAGACGATTGCACCGCGTCACCGTTCAGGGTGACAGTGCTCAGTAACATCTCATGGCGCTCAGACGCGGGTATATTGATACAGATTGTTGCGATGCCCATAAAGCATGATTTGGCTTTGTAGCCGAAACCCTAGCTTTTCAAGCAAGCGGTTTGAGGGTTGATTGTCCGGTAAGGTAACGGCCTGAACAGTACTCAATCCGGTCGCTAACAGGGTTGCTTCAAGCACCGCCTCGGCGGCTTCTGTGGCGTACCCTTGCCCGGTATAACGCGATAAAAACGCGTAGCCTAAATCTGGATATGCCAACTCATCGCGCTTAAGCACACCGCACATACCGATGGGCTCACCATCTTCCCGCCGTTCCACCAGATTTAAACCGAAGCCATGTGCTTGATAACTCGCGAGCGGCTCGTGATGGAGATACTCGATCGCATCTTGCTCAGTACGCACCTTTTTATCTGCGATATAGCGTATAAACGACGCCTCATTAAGCAGCTCAACAATAAATGGCGCATCGTCGAGTGTAAACTGTCGCACATTGAGCCTTTTTGACTGGCATATCAGAGTCATAAACCACTCGCCTACTGAAACCTTCTATCGCGCCATAATCGCATATTGGCGCGAATAAGTATCTACGCTGGCAACCAACACTGATAAAAATCGGTCTTCGCATGTTTGGGGTTGGCGCGAACAAATTCCCAGCCGTGCTGGCGATAAAAGGTTAACGCACGATGGTTGTCACGGCTCACAGAAAGCATTGCTCGCCGACACCCCGCGTTTGTTAAGGTGGCTTCGATATAGCGCTGCAGTAAAGGGGCCAGCCCTCGACCACGAAAAGCAGGTGCAAGGTAGATGAGATGCACATAACCCGTCTCAGGCTCCGGCGACGTGCTGCGAAATTCAAGCTGCCCAGCCCATTCTCCATCGACAAAAATATGCCGATAAAACCACTCGGGCTGATTCATGCGTTCACTCACCCGTTCATAATAGCCAGTTAGAAAGTCTTCAAACCCCTCATCGGAGCCAAAGCTACAGACAAAAGCGTCCCGACGTGCAGCCACGCAGTAAGCAGAATCGGTTTCAAGATTGATGGGACGGAAAGTCAGGTGCATGGGGTATTCTCAAACTCTAACGACCATATGCGCTGCATAACGATAATATACACCTAGGCTTTACTCGATGATCTGATAGTGACGCGTGACATTTTTCGTAACTGCTCCCCAATAGGATGATTTAACTCTCTCTTGGTGCTTATCAAAAGCTGAGCGATCGACAAACTCTTCATAAACATCAAACCGCAGCGGATTCTCCGAATGTTGCTGAACCTTAAAGACCAAGCAACCCGGCTCTTCCAACGTCAACTTTTTATGATTAACAAGCTCTCGCGTCACAGCCTGAAGATCAGAGCTTGGCACGAGAATAAAGCCTTCTAGAGTGACTTTTGACATATAGTTTATTTTTTGAAAAATTCAGTTAGCATTAAGAAAATGCTCACTAACTAAACAGTGATATTCGTGGCCAGTAAAACGGATCAAGTCCAGAATCCGCCTTGAAGCGTTTGTTAGTTGTCTGTCTCGAGAGACTTAATGGCAGGCCTTATGTAGCTATCTAATAAAAGACTTATTCTGTAGCCACTTAGCTTGCCCTTTGATTCGATCCGATGCTGTTCCAATAATGATTCGACCTCTTTTAGCCACTCCAATTCATTGATAAGGTGTACATGAAATTGTTTAACCGAGTAGCGCTCTTTAAACATATACCCGACTCGTCTAAACTTTTCACCAGGAAGAGAAAGTAGTACTTCAACGAATTTATTAGAATCAATATCTTTCAAAATTGGAGTTTTGTAATATATATTCTCTTCTCTATTACATAGTATCAATTTTAGAGTAAACAAGCCTACATCGTGTTTCATTAGCTCAAGCAAGTCGCCAGCAATATTAGGCATACACTCTACTTTATATTGCTCTATTTTCTGATTAAGGTATTCTTCAAATTGTTCAAACTCCTTAATGCCTCTTCCTGCAAACCCTAAACCACCCCAACTATCAGTGTCAAAGTCAAACCTATGGTCATTTAATTCAGATGGAAGATAATCATTATCAAAAAGATAGTCCACATAGCTTTTAAAAGTGCTTAAAGCCTTTGTTTTGTCGATAGGAATTAACGCTATACCCGACAATCTAATGAACAAACCCGCCAAATGTTTAACTACTTGATGATCTGTATATTTATGCTCTTTGACTTCCTGATTCACAGCTTCAAAAAGCTGCTCAAACTCTGAATCTGAAAGATCGTGGTAATGCCACAACTTAACCCAGTTTTCAGTGTTCATATCTTGATAGTATTTATTACGCTCAATTGATTCTTTGATTTTCTCTTCATCAATTATACCTTTATCAAAGAAATCAACCCATACAGACTCTTCTACCAAGGAGTCGCTAAAATTGATCATCGGGTACTGTGATGACAACACTGAATATAGTGATTTTGGCTTATCCTCATCCTTATCGTACATATCTTCGTAGATACTATCTTTTACTCGTGAGATGGTTTGAATTGAGTAATTCGCACTTCTCGTTTCAAATGCGAAGCATAAGAAAACATTAAGAAGTTCTGCTTTCAACTCAACTTTATCAAATGTGGAACGTGGCAACGCATTGTAAAAACGTTCAAAGTCCCATAGAGCCTGCTTTAAGTGCCTTAGATTCTTGCATTGCGAACTTGAACAAACTGAAATTATATTATTTAAATTATATTCATAGAACCCTTTTAAAGACTCTGAAGAAGCGGACTTTATAAATGATTCAAGTGCTAAACTGGTATTTGGAACCAGCTCGAAAGTTTTTCCAATTAGTTTTTCTTTTGCTCTTGAGTAGCATTTATTATCATCAGACTTATCAAGTATTTCATCCTCATTTGAAATTATTAGTACTTTATAACCTTGATGTTCAACAAACTGATTTATATAACCTAAAATATCACCAATATTCATGGAACATCGTTCTAAGTCATCAAAGACAAGTACAAAGCTATCTGTATCTTTTAGATAATCCGGTAGCTTTAGCTCTTCAGTAGGAATTTTAGCTGTTGTTTCACTCTTCCCATCATCATCTAAATCTAATTTTATTGTTGACTTTAATAGCCCTTTAGCAATTTTTGACGTCAGCTTCATGCCTTTTGAAGAAAGTACTGGATGCATTTGCTCAAAGAATGAATTTTCAATATCTTCAAAGCAAACCATACCGTAAAGACTTACATACAAATATTTACCTGAATTTTGTTCTAGACGCTCAAGCGCCTTTTTTACAAACCACGACTTACCAGATCCCCATGCGCCTTTAATCATAACCGCATACTCTGGAGCATGTTCAAACCCAAAATAATAATCTAGGAAATCATTTATATTATCGTTTTTCTCTGACATCTTAATCCTATGAGGTGAAATTTATATAGACAACTAACGAATGACATGGATTCCCCCTCTTGAAGATCTGCCACACTTAGGTGCGGCCTTTAATAACGGAGGTAACCATGTCTACTCAATTCTTTTGTGGCGTTGATCTCGCCAAGCACCACTTTTCTCTTCACGCGGTGGATGACCACGGAAAAGTCATTCTCC